>DAOMOD010000005.1:21318-45848 GCA_035444205.1 Lysobacteraceae bacterium | reverse complement strand
CGCCGATGGTGGCGCTGGGCTGCAAGTACCTGCGCATCTGCCACCTCAACAACTGCGCCACCGGCGTCGCCACCCAGCACGCGACGCTGCGCAAGCTGCACTTCGTCGGCCTGCCGCAGATGGTGGAGCATTTCTTCCGCTTCGTCGCCCAGGAAACGCGCGAGTGGATGGCCAAGCTCGGCGTGCCGCGCATGGCCGAACTGGTCGGCCGCACCGACCTGCTCGAACGGCTGCCGGACCTTGCCGGGCGTGGTCAGGGTCTCGACCTTGGCCGCCTGCTGGACGGTCGTGCCATGGCCGGACCCGATGTGCGCTGCGAGGTGGTGCCGCCGCAACCCGGCGAGTTGACGCGGAGGCTGCTTCAGGAAACGCGCAAGGCCGTCGAGCACAGGCTGGGTGGCGCCTTCGCCCATGCCATCGCCAATACCGACCGTGCCGTCGGCACCCACCTCTCCGGCGAGATCGCCCGTCGTCACGGCGACCAGGGCATGGCCGACCGCCCCATCACCGTGCGCCTCACCGGCAGCGCAGGGCAGAGTTTCGGCGCCTTCAACGCCGGCGGCCTGCACCTTTACCTCGCCGGTGAAGCGAACGATTACGTCGGCAAGGGCATGGCCGGCGGCCGCATCGTCATCCGCCCGCCGGCCGACGCCGGCTGGGACACCGGCACCGCGCCCATCCTCGGCAATACCTGTCTGTACGGCGCCACCGGCGGCGAACTGTTCGCCGCGGGACGCGCCGGCGAACGCTTCGCCGTGCGCAACTCCGGCGCCACCGCCGTCATCGAGGGCGCTGGCGACCACTGCTGCGAATACATGACCGGTGGCGTGGTGGTGGTGCTCGGCCGTACCGGCATCAACTTCGGTGCCGGACTGACCGGTGGCTTCGCCTATGTGCTGGATGTGGAGCGCGAGTTCGTCGACCGCTTCAACCACGAACTGATCGACATCCACCGCATCGTGCCCGAGCAGATGGAGAACCACCTGCACCACCTGCGTGGCCTGATCCAGCGCCACGTCGAGGAAACCGGCAGCGACCGTGGCGCCGAAGTTCTCGACGACTTCCGCGGCTTCCTCGGCCGCTTCTGGCTGGTCAAGCCGAAGGCGGCCAGTCTGGAATCGCTGGTGCAGGAACTCAGGAGGGCGGCATGAGAAAGCATTGGGACCCGGGACCCGGGACCCCGGGGGGGGTCTCCGGGCCACCACCTCTTCTGCACCGACAGGCGTCGCGATTTCGGCGAAGCAAGGTGCGTTGGCACTTCCGCCGCGTGAGCGCTTACCCGCTCACCGTATCCCGTTCCCGATTGGTGCGCACGAGCAAACATCCTCTTCGTTGCAGGACCTCGAGCTGTTGGCTTCTCCCCGGGTCCCGGGTCCCGGGTCCCGGGTCCCGGCCTTATCCGCATGAGCAAGAAACCCTTCCAGTTCCTCGACATCCCCCGCCGCATGCCGCGCGAGGTGCCGGTGGCAGTGCGGGTGCTCGACTGGCAGGAGATCTACGGCGACTTCAACATCGGCGCGCCGGCCGAACAGGCGGCGCGCTGCCTCGACTGCGGCAATCCCTATTGCGAGTGGAAATGCCCGGTGTTCAACCTGATTCCCGACTGGCTCAAGCTGGTCGAGGAAGGGCGCCTGATCGAGGCGGTGGAGCTGTCCCACCAGACCAATCCGCTGCCCGAAATCTGCGGCCGCGTGTGTCCGCAGGACCGCCTCTGCGAGGGCGCGTGCACGCTGAACGACGGTTTCGGCGCGGTCACCATCGGCGCCATCGAACGCTGGATCACCGACGAAGCCTGGAAGCAGGGCTGGCGCCCCGACCTCTCGAACGTGGTGGCGACCGGCAGGCGTGTGGCCGTGGTTGGCGCCGGCCCCGCCGGCCTCGCCTGCGCCGACGTGCTGGCGCGCCACGGTATCGAGGCCACCGTCTTCGACCGACACCCGGAGATCGGCGGCCTGCTCACCTTCGGTATTCCGCCGTTCAAGCTGGAGAAGGCCATCGTCGCGCGCCGCCGCGAGATTCTCGAGGGCATGGGCGTGAAATTCCGTCTCGGCATCGAGATCGGGCGCGACGTGGCGTTCGATTCGCTGCTGTCCGACTACGACGCCGTGTTTCTCGGCCTCGGCACCTACCGTTACGTCGACGGCAAGCTGCCCGGCCAGGACCTGCCCGGCGTGCACTGGGCCCTGCCCTACCTGATCGGCAGCGATCGCCATGTCATGGGTCTTGAGGAAACGCCGCCGGTCGATTTCGCCGGACGGCGCGTGGTGGTGCTGGGCGGTGGCGACACCGGCATGGACTGCAACCGTACCGCCGTGCGCCAGGGCGCGCTCACCGTGACCTGTGCCTACCGCCGCGACGAGGCGAACATGCCCGGATCAAGTCGCGAGGTGAAAAACGCGCGCGACGAGGGTGTCACCTTCCTGTTCAACCGCCAGCCGCTGGCCATCCTGGGCAAGGACAAGGTGGAAGCGGTGCGTCTGGCCACGACACGCCTGGGTGCCCCGGGCCCGGACGGTCGGCGTGCCCTGGAAGCGGTGCCCGGCAGTGAGGAAGACGTGCCGGCGGACGCGGTGATCATGGCCTTCGGCTTCCGACCCGATCCACCGGCCTGGCTGCGCGAAGCCGGCGTCGACCTGCATCTGGACGGCAGGGTCAAGGTCGATCCGAGGACCTTCGTCACCTCCAACCCGCGCATCCACGCCGGCGGCGACATGGTGCGCGGCGCCGATCTGGTGGTGACCGCCGTGTACGAGGGCCGCGAAGCCGCGCGCGCGATCGCGGCACGTCTGGCCGCGGAACATGCCGCCGTCGAAGCCCTGCCGGTGGCTGCCCCATAAGGCGCTCAAGAAGCGCGGCAGACCGTGTGGAGCGTACTCGTGGGGGATCATCCCCTCGCTTCGTAGCCAAGACCTGGTCGCCCACACGGTGGGCTCCTACAAGAACGACACCCTGTAGGAGCCCACCATGTGGGCGACATGTGCGCCACAATGGATGCGACCGCTTGTCGCGCACAGGGTGCGCTCCTGCAGGATGCAACGCTTCTGAATGAGGCTAACGCGATGGGCGCATCGGCCGGAGCGCATGATCGCGGCCCTCTTGCCTCGAATGATGCGATCACCCGAACGGGTACAATCGGCAACCAGTTCGACAGGTTGGGGAGCGATGGCCGAGATCACCGAGTACCTCGCCAGGGTGCGCGAAGGCGATCACGACGCGCTCGACCGTGTGTACGGCCTGCTCTATCCGGAGCTGAAGCGTCTGGCACAGGCACGCCTGTCGCGCATGGCACCGGGCTCGACCCTGACCCCCACGGTGCTGGTCAACGAGGCCTACCTGCGGCTGCATATCGGTGACGGCCTGTGCCCTGCCGATCGCCAGCACCTGATGGCCTGTGCGGCACGCGCCATGCGTTTCATCCTGGTCGACCACGCACGTCGCCGCCACGCCGCCAAGCGCGGCGACGGGCTGGCCGAGGTGACCCTGACCGACGCCATCGCCGCCGACGGCGTCGGCAACGCCGATCTGCTCGATATCGACCGTGCGCTGGATCTGCTCGAGGAGATCAATCCGGCGCACCGGGAACTGGTCGAGCTGCGCTTTTTCGGCGGCTTGAGCGAGAACGAGATCGCCGAGATGCGCGGCGTATCCACGCGCACCGTGCGACGCGAATGGCAGCGTGCGCGGGCGCTGCTGCATGCGCAGATCGGGGCCTGAACTCATTCGTGTTGCATCCGCGGGCGCGTAGCGATCGTGGAGTCCGTCCGTGGGCGACCAGAGCGCGGCACCGATGCGAGGGGACGGTCGCGCACAGGGTGCGCTCCTACAGGACATCGCTGTCGTAGGAGCCCACCTTGTGGGCGACCGGGGCGCGGCACCGATGCGAGGAAATGGTCGCGCACAAGGTGCGCTCCCTCAGGTCGCTATTCCTGCCGCGCCAGCCACTTGCGCGCCATGCGGCGGATCGATCCGTCCAGGAAATCGTCCTTGTCCAGGTCCGCGATGCTGCGCCAGGCCATGGCGCGCGACTCGTGGTTGATGGCGGCATGGGCGTCCCTGGGCGCGCGCACGACGTAGCGCACGTCGTAGTGCCAATGCTCGGCTTCATGTGCGCGCCCGGGAATGCGATGTCGGTCGAGGTCGAAGATGTCGGGCTCCACTTGCAGTCCCTCGATACCGGTCTCTTCCTCGGCCTCGCGCAGGGCGGAGGCTGACAGGTCGGCATTGCCGTCGGTGTGCCCGCCGGGTTGCAGCCAGCGGTCCAGCTTGCGGTGATGCAGCAGCAGCGCCCGGCGCCCGTCGGCATCCACCAGCCAGGCCGAGGCGGTGAGGTGGCCTGCCGCCAGTTCGCGGTACAGGCAGTCGGCATGTGAGGCGACAAAGGCCCGGAACTGCTCCACCTGCGGTTTTTCCTCGGGGCAGCGTTCGCCGTAGCGGGCCAGTGCATCGAGCAGGGGTACCCGCGGGTCGTCGGCGGATACCGGCAGAGGCAGGGTGTCGTCGGAAGAATTCATGCTTGTCAGCGCGGTGGGGCGCCCGTATGGTACGCCACCAGCCGGCCGGGGAGCCGGTGGGGAAACTCGATGACCGAAAGCCAACCGCTGCGCGCGCCGTCCCTGGCCGACGCGCTGATTCCGCTGGGTGTGCTGATCGCCCTTCTGGCGCTGTCGGTCTATCTGTTCGGCGACGATTCCTCCTACGGCGCCAACCAGATCGCCCTGCTGCTGGCCATGGGCATTGCCGGCCTCGTCGGCTGGAAGAACGGCTACCGCTGGGAACACATTCAGGACGCCATGATCCATGGCCTGGCGCTTGGCACCGGCGCCATGTTCATCCTGCTCGCGGTGGGTGCGCTGATCGGCACATGGATCCTGAGCGGTACCGTGCCCACCCTGATCCACTACGGCCTGGCCATTCTCCACCCGAGCTTCTTCTACCCCGCCACCTGCCTGCTGTGTGCGCTGGTGGCGCTTTCCATCGGCAGCTCCTGGACTACTGCCGGTACGCTCGGCGTGGCACTGATGGGCGTGGCGGCGGGCCTTGGCATGTCGCCCGAGATCACCGCCGGCGCGATCATTTCCGGCGCCTACTTCGGCGACAAGATGTCGCCGTTGTCCGACACCACCAACCTTGCCCCGGCCAGCGTCGGCGGAGAGCTGTTCAGCCACATCCGTCACATGACCTGGACCACCGGACCCAGTTTTCTGATCGCCCTGGTCTTGTTCGTCCTGTTCGGACTGCGCGCCGACGGCAGCAGCGACGCCACGACGCTGGCCGACCTGCGCGATACGATCGACAGCACGTTCAGGGTTGGTATCCACCTGCTGGTGCCGTTGGCACTGGTGCTGTGGATGGCCTGGCGACGCACACCGGCGTTCCCCACCATCTTCCTAGGCGCCCTGGTGGGCGCGCTGTTTGCCGTGGTGTTCCAGCCGGCATTGACCGCCGAGGCTGCCGGCAACGAGCAACTGGCGACACCGTTCGCGCTGCTGGCGGGAAGTTGGACAGCGCTGTTCGACGGCTTCAAGCTGGACACCGGCTCCGAGGCGCTGAACGAGCTGCTGCAGCGCGGTGGCATGTCGAGCATGTTGAACACCATCTGGCTGATCATGTGCGCGCTGTCCTTCGGTGCGGTGATGGAACGCCTGGGCATGCTGGAGCGACTGATCCGCAGCATACTTGCGGCTGCGAAGAGCACCGCCTCGCTGATCATCGCGGTGCTGCTGACCGCCATCGGCGTCAATATCGTCGCCGCCGACCAGTACATTGCCATCGTGCTGCCGGGGCGCATCTACCGGATGGAGTTCGAGAAGCGCGGGCTGGCGCCGGTCAATCTGTCGCGCGCGCTGGAGGATGCCGGCACCATGACCTCGGTGCTGGTACCGTGGAACACCTGCGGCGCGTACATGGCAGCGACGCTGGGCGTAGCCACCTTCGCCTATCTCCCGTACGCTTTCTTCAACCTGTTGAGCCCGCTGGTGGCGGCCGCCCTGGCCATCGCCGGCTTCAAGATCCTGCGCTCGGTCGAGGTCGACAAGGCCCCGGACCACCGCCAAGCCTGAACCCGGAGACCGATCTTCCGATGAACTCCAGAATCGCCCTTGCAACCCTTTGCATGCTGCTCGCGCCGCTGGCGCAGGCCCAGGAGCAGAACGGCATCGACCAGGCCATCGAGTCCTGGGTGGCGCCGGTGCTGCTGCCGATCATCAACGCGGTGTTCTATTCGGTGCAGGTGACCGAAGGGATCAGCATGCCGTTGATCGTGGTATGGCTGGTGGTCGCGGCGGTGTTGCTCACCGTGTACTTCCGCTTCATCAACATCCGCGGCTTCACTCACGGATTCCGTCTGATCCGTGGTGACTATTCCAACCCCACGGACACCGGCGAGGTCAGCCATTTCCAGGCATTGTCCACGGCGCTGTCGGGCACGGTCGGCCTCGGCAATATCGCCGGCGTGGCCGTGGCCATCACCCTCGGCGGTCCGGGCGCCACCTTCTGGATGATCGTGGCCGGCATTCTGGGCATGTCCACGAAGTTCTGCGAGTGCACGCTGGGCGTGAAGTATCGTCGCGAGAACCCCGACGGCAGCGTCTCCGGCGGCCCGATGTACTACCTGTCACGAGGTCTCGCCGAGCGCTGGCCGAGCATGGCCACCTTCGGCAAGGTGCTGGCGGTGATATTCGCCATCTGCTGCATCGGTGGCTCGCTGGGCGGCGGCAACATGTTCCAGGCCAACCAGACCTTCCAGCAGATGGTCAACATTTCCGGCGGTGCCGACAGTTTCCTGGCAGGCAAGGGCTGGCTGTTCGGCCTCGGCATGGCGATTCTGGTGGGCCTCGTCATCATCGGCGGCATCAAGTCGATCGCCCGCGTCACCTCGCGTGTGGTGCCGTTCATGGCCGCCATCTACCTCGCTGCCGGCCTGTATATCCTGGGCGTGCATTACGCCGAGATCCCGCACGCCTTCGGCCTGATCCTGGCCGGCGCGTTCACACCGGAGGCCGGCTTCGGCGGCTTCATCGGCGTGCTGATCGTCGGTTTCCAGCGTGCCGCCTTCTCCAACGAGGCGGGCATCGGCTCGGCTGCCATCGCCCACTCGGCGGTGCGCACCAGGGAGCCGATCACCGAGGGTCTGGTCGCCCTGTGGGAGCCATTCATCGACACCGTCGTCATCTGCACCATGACCGCGCTGGTCATCATCATCACCGGCATGTACCAGGCCGGCAGCGGCAACGGTGTGGAACTGACCTCGAACGCCTACGCCTCGGTGCTGTCGTGGTTCCCGTACATCCTGGCGCTGGCGGTGTTCCTGTTCGCCTTCTCCACCATGCTGGCGTGGAGCTACTACGGCGAGAAGTCGGCCTGCTACCTGCTGGGTGAATCGCAGCAGGTGCGGCTCGGCTACAAGATCCTGTTCTGCATCTTCATCATCATCGGCGCCGCCGCCAACCTCGGCATCGTGCTCGATTTCTCCGACGCGATGATCTTCATCATGGCCCTGCCCAACATCGTCGGCCTGTACCTGCTGGCGCCGGTGGTCAAGCGCGAGCTGGACAAGTACCTGGCCAGGCTGAAGGCGGGCGAGATCCAGCCGACCAGGCAGGCATAGGGGCGGCGGGACTCGGGACTCGGGACCCGGAGCACCGACCACACCGATCGCGCCCCTCTCCCTCCGGGGCGATGATGCGCGCTTGCGAGCCACTGGCTCGCGCGCCGAAGAGCGCCCTCGCGCCGGCGCGAGGGCCGGAGGTTGCCTGGCGAAGCGGAGCCGAGCCTGGCAACGGGGTTGGGGGAGAGGGTCCGACGAAGCCCGTCCCCTCATGCTCTGCCTGAATCGCCCAAGCCTCCTGTGAGGTATAAGGTCGCGCACGGGGTGCGCTCCTGCAACGAGTGGTAGCGTCGCCGGGTCGAAGGAACACAGGGGCCTGCGATGCACCCTAACGGCGAAACGCGTGACCAGGCGCCGGCGCAGTACACCCACGCAGACGCGCCTTGAATGCCCGCCACCCGGCCCAATGTCGGGTCTGAGCCCCTGTCTGCCCATTCTTCATGAACCTCAACGTCCCCGCCCCCACCAGCTTCGACGTCAGCACCGAGCGCTTCGAGATTGACGTGCTGGCCAAATCCCGCGAGGTGCCGATCCTCATTGACTTCTGGGCCGAATGGTGCGCCCCCTGCCGCCAGCTCAAGCCGGTGCTGGAAAAGGTGGTGGCCGAGTACGGCGGCCGGGTGCTGCTGGCCAAGGTGGACACCGACAAGGAAGGGCAGGTCGCCGCGGTGTTCGGGGTACGCAGCCTGCCCACCGTCATCCTGATGAAGGACGGGCAGCCGGTCGACGGATTCATGGGTGCCCAGCCGGAGGGTGCCGTGCGCGAATTCCTCTCCCGCCACCTCGGCCTTCCCGCCGCCAAGCTCGATGGCGAGTTCTCCGGCCCACCGCAGGACCAGGCGTTCGAGACGCCCGAGCATGCGGTGGCACGACTGCGTGAGGAACTGGTGGCGGCGCCCGACCGGGACGAGCTCAAGCTCGAGCTGGCGCTGGCCCTGCTGCGCAGCGGGGCCGCCGATGAGGCGGAAACGCTGCTCGACACTCTTCCGGCCAAACTGTCGGAAGACGACCGTGCGCGTCGTGCGCGCAGCCAGCTCGCCTTCGCCCGGGTAATCGGGGACGCGCCGCCGCGGGCCGATCTGGAGCGCCGCATCAATGGCAACCCCGCCGACCTCGATGCACGACACAAGCTGGGCGTGCGAATGCTGCTCGACGGCGACACGGCTTCCGGACTCGAGCAGTTTCTGGAGATCCTCCAGCGCGACCGCGGCTTCGGCGACGACCTCGGTCGCCGCAGCCTGATCGACGCTTTCCGCATCATCGAGGACGAGGACCTGGTCGGCCGCTTTCGCCGGCGCATGTCGTCGTTGCTGTTCTGAACCGGGTGCAGGCTGCGCCCTTCCCCCCACTCACGTCATCAGGAAGATGATTGCGAACTGCAGCGCCCGATAGACAACCAGGCTGAACCAGCCGAGCCCCGTCAGCACCAGCAGCGCCACCGGCAGCGACAGCCAGAATGGGCGCCCGTAGGTCACCTGCAGTGCCCGACCGGCATAGGACACCAGCACGACGACCACGCCCCATTTGACCCCGGCCGGAACCTCGCCGAGTCCCGCTGCCTTGCCGATCAGCGATCCGGGCAGGATCACCAGTTCGACGAAGAAGATCATGAAGGCGAACAGGTGCAACGCCGACACGAAGTGCTCGGCATAGGTAAACCCGTGGCGCGGGTGCGCCAGCAGAAGCAGCAGCGCCAGAAACGGTACGTGGAGGATGATCAGCAATCGGCTCACTTCCCCGCGACGCTGATCGTAGGCCGCCTCGTAATCGCCCAGGGTGTAGCGCGTCTGCGGGTGGCGTTCCTGCGCCGCGGCATCCCGCGCGGCGATGCGTTGCAGCACCCAGGTGCCGGTCCAGCGGCTGTGCGCCTGCGCCCGGTAGTCGGCGATCTGCTCCCGCTGCGTGGGCGTCAGCTCGCGGCTTTCCTCCACCAGCATGACCCGCAGTTCGCCATCGATGTGCTCGTAGAAGCGCAGCTCGAAGTCGGTGATTCCCGGCGCCACGAAGTACAGCACGTTGGCGATGATGAACAGGCTCACCGGCGCCATGTAGCGCGCACGCCGGCCGGCCAGGTACTCCGAGGTCAGACGGCCCGGGCGAAACAGCAGCATGCGCAGGCTGCGCCAGAAACGGCTGTCGAGATTGGTCAGTGCCTCGACGAACTGCTCCAGAAGCCGGCCAAGGCGAAGGTCGCCGCGCTCGACGCGCTTCTGTCCGCAGTCGTGGCAGTAGTATCCGGCCAGCGGCACTCCGCAGTTGGCGCAATTCTCACCCACACCCGAGACTCCCGCTTTCCCCTGGGCCGCTATAGTGCCCGCCTGTCACCGTCGAGGTAAGCCCGTGCCGCGCAGCAGCCTGAGTCCCGCCCGCCTCAGGTGCTGGAATGGTTTGAGGCCGAGATCGCCTCGGCGGCGGGCGAAACTGCGGCCAGGGTGCGCAAGCAGATCCATGTGCGCCGTCGCACCGTGCCATGAGCCACTCCGTCCCCACGCCGGCCGACGCCGTGCGATGCCGGTATCCGACCCTCCGCCGCGACGCCGAATCTGCAACACTATCCAGCCTTCCGTACCGAGGACCCAACGCCCGTGTCGACCAAGCAGATTCCGGTGCAACGCTACCTGCTGACAGGCGTCCTGACGGTCATTCCGCTGCTGCTGACCTGGGTGGTCTTCGACTTCATCTTCGGCCTGCTGTCGCGCTTCAGCGCACCGTGGGTGAAGGCACTGTTCTCGCGTATCGAAGGAGCGGTCCCGGGGATGTCCGGTGTGCTCGGCAGCGACTGGCTCCAGGCCCTGATCGCGGTCGTGTTCACCCTGCTGGCGCTGATTGGTCTGGGCTGGCTCGCCAACAAGGTGATCGGCAAGCGCCTGATCGCCCTGATGGAGCGCGTCATCGACCGCATCCCGCTGGTGCAATCGGTGTACGGCGGCACCAAGAAGCTTCTCGCCGCGTTGCAGACCAAGCCGGGCACCACCCAGCGCGTGGTCCTGATCGACTTCCCCACCACCGGCATGAAGGCCGTCGGTTTTGTCACTCGCGTGCTCACCGACGCCCGGACCGGCGGCCAGGTGGCGGCCGTATACGTGCCGACCACGCCCAACCCGACCTCCGGCTACCTGGAGCTGGTTCCCACCGACAGCCTGATGCCTACCGACTGGACCGTGGACCAGGCGATGGCGTTCATCATCTCAGGCGGCGCCGTGTCACCCGAAAGCACACATTTCGGCTTTCCCGAATCCGCCACGCGAACGGTGGAAGAGGGCGGCAAGGATATCCTGCATAGGGGTCCCGACTCGCGCTGACCAGCGGTAGCCCACGGCGGATGGACGGTTGCCGTATCACCTGCTGGTCGGCGATGTAACACTTGCAAACGACTCTGGCGCGCGCTAGGGTCCGGCGCACCGCAGGCAGCCGCGGCGCCGACCGGGGGGTCGGAAGCGTCGGGTTGCATGTCCAGCACGCGGTTTGCCCTGGGGGGGGCACCATGGAATGCGTCGACCCTCCAGGACCGGCCGCAACCATCCTCCGGAGGGGTTTCCACCGATGTACTCCATGATCCGTGCCATCGCGGCGCTCGGCCTTGCCTGTGCCGCACTCGTCGCGCACGCCGCTCTTCCCGGCGCCAAGCCGATGGAACAGTGCCTCGAATCCGATCCCGGCATGGCCGTTTCCAGCGGCAAGTCCATGGCCGGCTATCCGGTCGCCGCCACCAAGTCCGTGCAACAGCACCTGGACACGATGTTCGAGCTGAATGCCTGGCTGCAGGCCGAAGCCGCGCCTTTGTCCGCCAAGGCCGGATTTGCCGGAGAACTGTCGCGTCAGGCACGCTTCGAACTCGGTGAGATCGACTGCCCCGAGTGCGAACTGCTGGAGAACCAGGAGCGTCGCTACCTGGTCGGTTTCGACAACCCGATCGGACTCGATGTCGACTTTTCGCAGGCCGCAGGCAAATCCCTGCAGAGCGGCGGCGAGTTTGCCCGCGGTGGCGTGCGCGGCGCGGCGGACGGCGGTTTCGTCTGGACCACCCGCTTGGTTTCCAAGGGCGCATCCGGCGTGCGCGTGCATGTCTCCGGCCTCGACCTGCCAGCCAACGCTGCGCTCTACGTCTACAACCTGCGCGGCGAGGCCTTCGGCCCCTACATCGGCAAGGGCATCAATGGCAGCGGTGAAGTGGTGACCAACATGGTCAGCGGCGAGGAGGTGTTCCTGCAGCTGCGCGTGTCCGGGGCCGCCAAGGCGCTCGACCGCTTGGGCTTCCGCGTCGAATCCATCGGCCACATCAGCGGCCGCTTCGGCATCGCCCGCGACCTCGATGCTGCAGCCACCGATGCCAAGGCGCACTGCACCAGCGGTACACCGAATGCGTCCTGCGTCGAGAACGCCGAGTGCTTCGGCACCAACCGCTACTCGCACATCAACAACCTGCGCAAGTCGATCGCCGCGATGCTGTACCGCTCCGGCGGCAGCTACTACATCTGCACCGGCGGCCTGATCGCCAATGCCTCGGATGCGCCGATGTTCCTCACCGCCAACCATTGCCTGAGCAAGGGCAACGAGGCCAACACACTCGAGGTCTACTGGAATCACACCATCGGCTGCAACCAGACCAACTGCCAGTACGCCTGGAATGTCCAGGGCCGCGCCAGCGAAGTGGGCGCCAGCATCCTGGCCACGAACCGCACCGGCGACTTCACCCTGCTGAGCCTGAACAGCACCCTGCCCTCCGGCGCGTTCAAGATGGGCTGGAACAGTACGCCGGTGGCCAATACCAGCAACCTGCAGCTCTACCGCATCAGCCATCCCTCGGGCGCTCCGCAGGCCTATTCCGAGCAGAAGGTGAACACCACCGCCGGCACCTGCGGCACGCTGCCGCGCGGCACCTACATCTACAGCACCGACAATCTCGGCGCGACCGAAGGCGGCAGCTCTGGGTCGCCCGTACTGAACGCTGCGGGCGAAATTGTCGGCCAGCTCTACGGCGCCTGCGGCAGCGACGTCAACAACGTCTGCAACTCGACCGCCAACCGCACCGTCGACGGTGCGCTGGCCGCCTACTTCTCCTCGGTCGAGTCGCACCTCACCGGCGGCGATGGCGGCGGCGGCGAGCCCCCACCGCCCCCGCCGGAAGGTTTTGCCCTGAGCGGCAGCGGCAGCAAGGTGCAGGGCCGCTGGCGTGCCGATCTGAGCTGGACCGGCAGCAGCGCCAGCAACATCACGGTGTTCCGCAACGACAGTGCCATTGCCACGGTCAGCAACAGCGGCGGCTACGTCGACCAGACCGACTTCCGCGGCAGCGGCTCGCTGACCTACCGGGTCTGCGAGGCCGGCACCAGCACCTGCTCCAACAGCGTCACCATCAGCTTCTGATCGCAGCGGCGAACGCCGCTACAGCGATTCGAACCGACGCCCCGGCCTTCGTGCCGGGGCGTTTTCGTTTCAGGCTCCCCTGTCAGCACACTGCCTCCGGTTGCTCCGCGCGATCACGCTTCAATCGTCCGCACACACGGTTCGATTGCGCCCCCCGTGCTTGGCGCGATACAGCGCACGGTCCGCGCGCGAGAACAGGCTTTCGATGTCGTCGTCCTGGCGATACTGGGCGACGCCGCAACTGACCGTCAGCACCCGATCCTCGCCGTCGAAAGCGAACACCTGGCTGGCAAATCCCAGGCGTATGCGCTCGGCAAGCCGCACCGCCTGCTCAACCTGAGTCTCGGGCAGGATGAGCATGAACTCCTCTCCGCCCCAGCGCCCACCGACGTCGGTCTCTCGCAGGGATTGCGCGATCACCGTCCCCAGACGTTGCAACACCCGGTCGCCCACCAGATGCCCATGGCGGTCGTTGACCTCCTTGAAACTGTCGATGTCCAGCACGACCACCGAAATCAAGCTGCCATAGCGCCGCGCGCGCTTGATTTCCTGGGACAGCTTCTCATCCAGGCAGATGCGGTTGTAAAGGCCCGTCAGGCGATCATGGATGGCGACGAACTCGAGCTTGCGGTAGGCCTCAGTCAGGTCGCGGGTGCGATTCACGATCAGGTCGTCGACCACCGTGGCGATCTCCTGGATCTCCTTCAGGGGGTAAGGCTCCTCGTCGCCATGCACATCCGTGGGAAACGAGACGTGGATATGCGCGATACGCGCTTCGCCAGTCGGCTCGAAGCTCATCACCAGGGTATGGCGCAGGTCACGCAGGGTCACGCAGTGGGCGTCGGCGTGCAGCGCAAGGTCGAGCAGACACTGGCACACCACCACGCGTTCTGCGACCAGATGGAATATGCGCTCGCGCAGCGTGAACTCGACCGGCGACGAAAAGCCCTCGATATCGCGCCGCACCACGTCGCGCATCGCCTCGGCACTGGCACCCCATTCGCCGCGACCGGTACCCACGCCGATGGCGTGCACGTGATAGGTGGAAAGCGCGGCGGCCAGATCGCGCCGCTTGAAGTACACGTCGAGGTGATGATCGTGCGCTTCGACGCAGCGCCGGTACAGCGCGCCCTCCGTCAATGGGCCGGGAGCAGCGGTGGATTCGTCGAAGGCCACGTGCCGAATCTCGGTGGGAGATCAGGTGCCCCATGGTACCCATGATTGCCCATCGCGGGGAGCAGGCTCAGAGCCTGTCGAAGGGTTGGGACGACGACCTCTTCAAACCCTTCTTAGTTCTGGGGCTGCCTGAGCAGGCCGACTACCATCACCACCAACATCCCCGCACCCGCCACCAGCACGCCCCACAGCAGCCAGCGACGCAGCGGCAAAGGCTCCGGGATCGGCCGCAGTGCGGCGTCGCCGGCCAGCGCAGCGCCGGGACCCGGCTCGATCTCGGGTGGCAGCCATCGGCTTCCGCGCGACTGCTGCAGTTCGGCCAGCAACGTGCCCAGCGGGTAGCCGGGACGTTCGCCGCGCACGCTGCCGGCCGCCAGCATGAAGGGGCCGTCGCCCTGGGTCAGCAGGAGGAAACGGTCGGGTACGTATTCCAGTTCCAGGGTCGGCGCGCGCGCCTGCGCAGGCTCGGTCAGCACACGCCATTCGCGGTCGCGGACCTCGGCGATGCGTACCGCAAGACTGCGCGCCACGTCACCGGCGGACTCGATCTGGAACACGGAAAGGCGCGCCCGCTGGCGCCAGGGATGATCGCCACCAGCGCGACTCAGAAGCACGACATCGGCAACGCTGTTGCGGTCGGCCAGACGCAGATTGACGCGGCTCACCGGATAGGGACCGTCGCTGCGATAGAGAAATGCGCCCTCGTGTTCGGCTTCAGCCTCGCCACTCAGTTTGAGTTGTCGCGTCTGAGGCGGAACGATGCCAGCGGGGTCGGCGATCGCCTGCACTGCGATGTCAGCCACCGGCAAGCGGCGCTGGCTGTCGCTGCGACGCACGCGCAGGTAGGCATGCGATGTCGCCGGCAGTTCCACCCGGTGCCTTTGCAGACGCGCATCGCCGGCACTGAGGTCGACCAGTGCCGACCCGTGCGCCAGCCGACGCCAGTCCGACAGGTCGTCGCTGCCATCGACGTCCACCCTGGCATTGAGCCCTTCGCCCGGCGCAAGATCGAACGCGAACTCGATGAGGTCGTAGGGCACCTCGAACATCGACAGGTCGATGAGTACGTCCTCGGCCCCGGCCGTGTCCTCCCGGGGCGACACCTCGGCGTGCAGACGCGACAGGCGACCGTCCGCGCCACGAGCAATCAGCAGTTCGATACGTTCATCGCCGTCCGTTTCAGGCTGCGGCACCCGGAACCAGGGTACCGGCACCGCGCTGGGCTGCACGGGCAGCAATTCCTGTTCGGGTGGCCGGATCGGCGTCAGAGGAATCATCGCCCCATCGCCATTGAAGGCCGCCAGGTCGCGCAGATCGGCTCGCTGGATCCTTCGGTACATGGCTTCGTCCAGCTGAAGCGTCACCAGCCCCTCATCGCCGTCGAGCGGCAGCGGCCAGTGCCAGGCGAAATCCTCGGGCCCGGCGGCCATGGCCGCACCGACAAGCAACCCGCACAACAGCCATGCTCGCCTCATGATGCATCTCCCGTCGAACGCGGTGGCGTCGGCGCCACCCGGCCCACCAGTACCAGCAATGCGCCAACTGCCATGAACGACACGATTCCGGCGACGTCGCCCATATGCTGGCGATCGACCAGGATCAGCTTGCCCAGCACCAGTCCCATCATGATCGCTCCCGCCAGCCACACCGGCCAGCGCTGCGTGCGTGAGCCATATACCCAGGCGGTCACGCCTGCAACGCTCCACAGCACGGTGAGCGTGGCCTGCGCGATTGCGTCGTCGACGATGGTGGGCGCCCAGGCCACACCGGTCAGGTGATGCACACCGCGCAGGCCGGCGAAGGTGAGGAACAGGAACGCGGCAGCCGGCCAGACGAAACGCAGCACCTCCTGTGCGTCGCCGCTCGGCCGGGTCACCAGCGCCTTGCGCGCGAAGACCAGCAGAAGGCCGAGCTGGAACAGTTCCAGCGGATTGAGCAGCGGCACGAAGGGCAGCGGCGCGGCGCTGCCATCGCTGCCCAGGCTCTGCACGAACAGCAGGCCGAGCGCGATGGAGGCCGACACGAACCATCCGCCGGCGTACTCGGGAAACTCGCGCGAAAGCGGCCAGGCGAACCAGCGTGGCTTCCGCCAGGTCGCCAGCAGCAGCAACGCCAGCGGCAACCCCAGCGCGACGATGCGCCAGCCACTGCCCAACGCCCAGTCGATATTGAGACGCGCCTCCTGGTACAGACTGAAGCCAAGCGCCAGGGACACGGTCCACAGTGCGCCCGTGTGGGCGCCGCCCAGCCAGCGCTGGCGCGGTTCACGCAGACAGGCCAGAGCGAACGCCAGCGCCGACACCAGCAGTGTCCAGACGCCGAGCGCCGGCCACTGCAGTAATCCCTGCCCCGGCTTGAGCGTGCCCAGGGCCAGGAGGGGCGACAGCACCGCTGCGGCGACCACCACCCAGCCCATGCGCGGCCACGGCAGCCGATGGCGCAGTGCCCCGGCAAGCGCGGCCGTCAGCGCGGCAAGAGCGACGATGCCGAGCAGAACGTCGTTGCCGTGCAGTCGCTCCTCCACTTCGCGGATGCCAGCCAGCGACCACCAGAACAGGCCCGCCAGGAACGGTGGCCAGACCAGCCAGCGGCGTACCGGCACTTCGCGATCGTACAGGCGTGCGATCACGCAACCGGCGCCTGCCATCATCAGCAGGCCCAGCGTGTGGCCGTTGAGCAGCAGCCATTCGCCTTCGCGTACGCGCCACGAGCCCTCGATCAGCGAACCCAGGTAGGCCAGCACGGCAAGTGCCTGCAACGTCCAGCCGGCGACCTGAGGCAGCAGGCGCTTCTGGCGCAGTCCCAGCCATACCAGCGCCGCGCCCTCCAGCGCCCACGTGGCCGACGTCCACCTGGCCGACAGCGCCAGCGGCACCGCCAGCGTGGCGAATCCCACCGCCAGCACGGCAAAGGACTGGCCCAGGAGCAGGATGCCGCGGCTGCGGATCAGCCACGCGGCCAGCGCCGTGTACAGCGCGGCCACGGCCAGCGCACTGTAGGCCAGCAGCAAGGGCTCGTTCGCAAGCAGGGTGGCCTGCATGGCGAAGGCGATCAGCGGGGTGCCGAACACCAGGGTGCCGTCCACCAGTCCGCGCCGCTCCGGTGGCTGGCGCAGCGCGTACAGCACCGGAATGGCGGTGAAGAACAGGAAGAACAGAATCAGGAAGGGCTCTACCGTGGCGAAATTCTCGGGCCGGTACAGGTTCCATCCCCACAGCATCATGATGGCGAAGGTGAAGGCGAAGCCGACCAGATTGAGCGCCCGCCATGGGCGCATCCATGCCACGGCGAACACCGCCGCATTGAGCACCGCGTAGTAGGTGAACAGGGCCACGTGGTTGCCGGAGCCGGTCGATATCAGTACCGGTGCCAGATAGCCACCGATGAAGCCGAGTACGGCGAGCGCCATGTTGTTCTGCAAGATGGCGAGCAGCGTGGCCCCGGCGACCAGCACCAGCACCAGCACGAAAGCGGGGCCCACCGGGAGCAGTTGATACAGGCGAAAGGCGGCAAACACCGTGAGCAGCAACACGCCCAGACCGGCGCCCTGCAGACTGAGTCCGAAGGCCGGCTGCACCTCGCGCCGGCGCCAGCCCCAGACCAGCAGCCCCAGCGCACCGAGTGCAATGCCGGCAAGGCGCAGTTCGATCGGAAAGCGCAGCAGGCCCTGGTCGCTGGCGTACTTGAGTGCTGCGGCGACGCCGACGAACAGCACCAGCGAGCCCAGCTTCACCGGCACATTGCCCTCCAGCAGCCAGCGCTTCAGGGTGGCGCCGATGCGCGCTTCCAGGCCGGGTACGGCAGGCTCGGCCACGGCAGCGCTGCGCGCGACGGCCGGCGCTTCGTCCCAGGGCCTGGGCGTCGGGCTCGGCTCCGGCGCAGGCGAAACCGGGGGAGGCTCGGGTAGGCTGGAAGCCGCCTCGACAGGCGGCGCTGCTTCCGGTTCGGGCTTTGCCTCCACGGGTGGTGGATGGGCGGCCTCGACCCTGGCGGGCGAGGGCCGTGCAGGCTCCACCTGCAGCGATGCCAGGCTGCGTTCGACTGCCCCGAGACGCCGGCGCAGCTCTGCCAGCCGCGCACCCTGCCAGCCAACCAGAAAACCCAGCAGAAAGCCCAGCAGCGCACTTTCCGCCGCACCGAAGATGGCACCGAAAATGGCGCCGAGTATCCCAGCCAGCCAGTGCACCGCGTCCCCTCCTCCGCGCAAGACAGTCGGCAGTGTAGTGGGCCGCAGGCGTTTGGTGCAGTTCCCCATGCCCGATCCTTCCATGTCGAAACGGATCGCACCCGTTCGTCGCTGCCATGGAACGGGTGGATTTGCCCTCCCACCGCCTCTCCCCAGCCCAGAAGGAGTCACCCCATGCGCTGCATGATCCTCATCAAGGCCAATCACGACACCGAAGCCGGCGTGATGCCCAGCGAGCAGCTGCTCGCCGACATGACCCGCTTCAACGAAGAACTGGTCAAGGCCGGCGTGATGCTCGCCGGCGAAGGCCTTCAGCCGAGCGCGCGCGGCGCTCGCGTGCACTTCGACGGCGACCGTCGCAGCGTTGTCGACGGGCCGTTCACCGAAACCAGAGAACTCGTCGCCGGTTTCTGGCTGTGGCAGGTCCGTTCCCTGGAGGAGGCGGTGGAATGGGCGAAGCGCTGCCCCAACCCGACCGGCGAGCGTGGCGAGATCGAGATCCGCCCGGTGTACGAGCTTGCCGACTTCGGCGACGCGGTGACGCCGGAGTTGCGCGAACGCAACGATCGGCTGCGCGGCAGCACCCGTTCCTGATCCTCATCCCGAAAAAGGACAACACACCATGACCATCCAGCCCTACCTCCACTTCAACGGCAATTGCGAGGAAGCCTTCACCTTCTACCGCGACGCGCTCGGCGCCGAGATGGACATGCAGATGCGCTACCGCGAGAGTCCCGACCCGGTGCCGCCGGAATGCATGCCGCCCGGCTGGGAAGACAAGGTGATGCATTCGGCATTGCGCATCGGCGACACCCTGCTGATGGGCTGCGACGACGGCACCGGCCAGAGCGAACGGTTCCAGGGCTTTGCCCTGTCGCTGACCGCCGCCGATGCCGAGATGGCACGGAAACGGTTCGACGCGCTCGCAGAAGGAGGAAGCGTGCTGATGCCGCTGGGCCCGACCTTCTTCTCGCCCTGTTTCGGCATGACCCGGGATCGTTTCGGCGTGTCCTGGATGGTGCTGGTAGAGCCCTGACCCGGCTCCGTGGCGCGGCATACACTGTCATCACCTCACCGATCTCAACGGAGACGCCCATGCCCTACATGCTTCTGATCGTCGAACCCGTCGGACAGCGCCGCGAACGCACCGAGGAGGAAGGACGCGCCCTCTACGACAGCATGCTGCGCTTCGGCAACGAACTGAAGTCGCGCGGATTGCTGATCGGCACCCAGTCGCTGCGCTCGGACGCCGAGGGCGTGCGGGTGAAAGTTCGCGACGGCAGGCGCAGCCAGGTCGACGGACCCTTCGCCGAGGCCAAGGAGATCGTCGGCGGCTACTTCCTGCTCGACACCGAGGACAAGGCGGAGGCGATCGAGATCGCCGCCGCCTGCCCTGCCGCAACCTGGGCCACGGTCGAAGTCCGCGAGTTCGGTCCCTGCTTCACCTGAGTGCGCGGGATGAGCGATATCAGGCGCACCATCGAGGCAGTCTGGCGTATGGAAGCGCCGCGCCTGATCGCCAGCCTGGCGCGCATGCTGGGCGACGTCGGCGTGGCCGAGGAACTGGCCCAGGACGCCATGGTGGCGGCACTGGAACACTGGCCGGCAAGTGGCGTACCGGACAACCCCGCTGCATGGCTGATGGCCACGGCGAAGCGTCGCGCCATCGATCACCTGCGTCGCCAGCAACGTATTCACGGCAAGCACGTCGAGTTCGGACACGAACTGGAACCCGCTGCGCCAGCCCCGGATCCGGAGGCCGTTGCGGATGATCCGGTCGGCGACGACCTGCTGCGCCTGATCTTCACCACCTGCCACCCGGTGCTGTCCACCGAGGCGCGCATCGCCCTGACGCTGCGCCTGCTTGGCGGCCTGACCACCAGCGAGATCGCGCGCGCCTTCCTGGTGCCGGAATCCACCGTGGCGCAACGCATCGTGCGCGCCAAGCGCACCCTGGCCGAAGCACACGTGCCCTTCGAAGTGCCGCGAGGCGCCGCGCTTGGCATGCGCCTTTCCTCGGTGCTGGAAGTGATCTATCTGATCTTCAACGAGGGCTATGCCGCCACTGCCGGCGAGCACTGGGTGCGCCCGGCCCTGTGCGAGGAGGCGCTGCGCCTTGGCCGCATCCTGGCCGAACTGGCCCCGCACGAAGCGGAGGTGCACGGCCTCATGGCCTTGATGGAAATCCAGGCTTCGCGACTGCGCGCGCGTACCGGGCCGGATGGCGAACCCATCCTCCTGCTCGACCAGGACCGCAGCCGCTGGGACCATCTGCTGATCGGCCGCGGTCTGGCCGCGCTGGAACGTGCCGAGGCGCTCGGCGGCACCCTGGGTCCGTACGCACTGCAGGCCGCGATCGCCGCCTGTCACGCACGCGCGCGGGTGGCCGGGGACACCGACTGGGAGCGTATCGTCGCCCTCTATGACGCGCTGGCGCAGCTTTCGCCCTCGCCGGTAGTGGAACTCAATCGCGCCGTCGCGGTGTCCATGGCCTTCGGACCTGCCGCGGCGCTGGAGATCGCCGATGCGCTGATGGAAGAGCCCATGCTGGCGCGCTACCACCTGCTGCCCAGCGTGCGCGGCGACCTGCTGCAGAAGCTTGGCCGTACACGAGAGGCGCGCGCCGAATTCCTGCGAGCCGCGGAACTCACCGGCAATGCGCGTGAGCGCAGACTGCTGCAGGAGCGCGCCTTGGCGTGCGAGTCGCGTACGGCGAAATCCGGGGCACCGTGACCCGGATCGACGCGTGCAGTAAGGACCTGCCCAGGTCTCAGGCGGGTTGCAGCGCGTCGAGCACCGACTTGAGATCCTCCGGCAGTGGCGCGCTGAACACACGTTCGCCGTCCTCGCCCCAGGGGAACGCAAGCGCACTGGCGTGCAGGAACAGCCGCTTCAGGCCGCATTGTTCACGCAGGCGCCGGTTGGCTTCCCAATCGCCGTACTTGTCGTCGCCCGCCACCGGGTGCCCGATGTGCGCCGCGTGCACGCGGATCTGATGGGTGCGTCCGGTTTCGATGTCGACCTGGTACAGACTGGCACTGCGATAGCGTTCGACCAGGGTGAAGTGACTGAGCGAAGCCTTGCCCTCGGCATGAACCTCGACCATACGCGTCGAACTTCCTTCCTCGCCGCGCTTGAGCGGGACGTCCACGGTGAATTTCGGCTTGCGCGGCGTGCCCACCAGGAGCGCCAGGTAGCGCTTCTCCACCCTGCCCTCGCGGATCGATGCCTGCACCGCACGCAGGGCCGCTCGCCGCAGCGCCAGCAGCAGCACTCCGGAGGTCTCCCGATCAAGGCGATGCACAAGTTCCAGCGTCGCCTCCGGTCGCAGCGCGCGCAGCGTCTCGATGACACCGAAGGCCACCCCGCTCCCGCCATGGCTGGCTACGCCACTCGGCTTGTTCAGCGCCAGAAAATCGCGATCCTCCTCGATGATCGCCGCTGCCAACCGCTCGCGCTGGGCGCGCGAAGGTACCCCGGCGGGTGCCGATTCGGCTTGCCGAACCGGGGGCAGGCGTACCGTATCGCCGCTCTCCAGCCGCTGGTCGGCCTTGGCGCGGCGTCCGTTGACGCGCACCTGGCCGGTGCGCAGCAGCCGGTAGACATGGGTGCGAGGCACGCCTTTCCATTGACCCAGCAGGAAATTGTCGAGGCGCTGGCCCTCGCGATCCTCGGTCACCTCGACCAAGCGCACCCCCGGATTGTCGTCCGACTTCGAATTCACGATTGCTGGACCGCCTAAACCCTTGTTATCATTCGACCTGCGATTCATGTGACCGCCCGTTTGTCGGATTCCCTCCCGAAACCGGCGCGGACACAGGGGACTTGACCCTGGCCCCCGCGCCGCGATCTCGCATTCGCCGCACCGCGCCGAGACTGCTTGGCGCAGCATCGAACGTGCACAGATGGTAACGGCTCGGAGCGGATCACGTTCGGGTTTTCGGATCGTGTGGAGCCGTTTCCCAAGGGAAACGGACAGCCCGTCCGGCGCCGCAAGGCCCGGCCGGCCGATTGATCGGCGCTCCCGTTGCAGGACCCAGCAATCGCGCATCCGCGCGCCTGGTCCGGCGGTACGAGCGCCAAACGGAATACGACAATGAAGAGAATGTTGATCAACGCAACTCAGCCGGAGGAGTTGCGTGTGGCCATCGTCGATGGCCAGCACCTGTACGACATCGATATCGAAACCCCCTCGCGGGAACAGAAGAAATCCAACATCTACAAGGGCCGCATCACCCGCGTTGAGCCCTCTCTGGAAGCCGCCTTCGTCGAGTATGGCGGCGATCGCCATGGCTTCCTGCCGCTCAAGGAAATCTCCCGCAAGTACTTCCAGCCCGGGCTCAACCCGGACAAGGCCGGCATCCGCGAACTGGTCAAGGAAGGGACCGAAGTGGTGGTCCAGGTCGACAAGGAGGAGCGCGGCACCAAGGGCGCGGCGCTGACCACCTATATCAGCCTGGCCGGCCGCTACATGGTGCTGATGCCCGACAACCCGCGCGCCGGCGGCGTATCGCGGCGCATCGAGGGCGAGGATCGCCAGGCGCTGAAGGACGCGCTCGACCAGCTCAATGTTCCCGACGAAATGGGTCTGATCGTGCGCACCGCAGGCGTCGGCCGTGACCCGGAAGAGCTGCAATGGGATCTCGACTACCTGACCCAGCTGTGGCAGGCGATCGACAGCGCGGCGCAAAGCCGTCCGGCGCCGTTCCTGATCTACCAGGAGTCCAAGCTCATCATCCGTGCCCTGCGCGACTATCTGCGCTCGGATATCGGCGAGATCCTGGTCGACCAGGAAGACATCTACAACGATGCCCGGGAGTTCATGCAGCAGGTCATGCCACACAGCCTGCGCAAGCTCAAGCACTACAGCGACAGCACGCCGCTGTTCTCGCGCTTCCAGATCGAAACGCAGATCGAGTCGGCGCACGAGCGCCAGGTGCGCCTGCCTTCCGGCGGCTCGGTCGTCATCGACCACAGCGAGGCGCTCACCGCCATCGATATCAACTCGGCGCGCGCCACCAAGGGCAGCGACATCGAGGAGACGGCGCTCAACACCAACCTCGAGGCGGCCGACGAAATCGCCCGCCAGCTGCGCTTGCGCGATCTGGGCGGACTGATCGTCATCGACTTCATCGACATGGCCTCCACGCGCCACCAGCGTGCCGTGGAGGATCGTCTGCGCGACGCGCTCAAGCACGACCGCGCGCGCGTGCAGGTGGCGCGCATCTCGCGCTTCGGCCTGCTCGAGATGTCGCGCCAGCGTCTGCGCCCTTCGCTCGGCGAATCCACCCACATCGTCTGCCCGCGTTGCAGCGGGCACGGCACCATCCGCTCGGTGGAATCGCTGGCGCTGTCCATTCTGCGCCTGATCGAAGAGCAGGCGATGAAGGACAACACCGGCCAGGTGCTGCTGCAGGTGCCTACCGATATCGGCAATTACCTGCTCAACGAAAAGCGTCAGGCCCTGGTCGAAATCGAATCACGCAACGGGACACCGGTTCTGGTGGTTGCCGACGCCAAGCTGGAGACTCCGCATTTCCGTATCGAGCGCATCCGTGCCAACGAAATGCTGCCGGATGCCCCACCAAGCTATGAGCGCATCACCGAGTCGCAACCGCTGGTGCGCCCGATGCAGGCCATGACCGAGGGCGAAAAGCCGGCGGTCAGCGGCATAGCACCGGCTTCCCCGGCGCCGCTGCGCGAACTTCAGTCGGCACAACCAGTCGCGGTTCCGGTTCGCGCCGGCTGGTGGGCGCGTTTCGCGGCCATGTTCCGCCGTCCGCCCGTTGCCGAATCCGAAGTCGAGAGGCGCCCGCAGCCTGCCAGGGACGAGCGCCCCAGACCTGCCCAGCGCGATGATCGCGCCGAACGCGGCGCCCAGCGCAGGGATCGTGGTGATCGCGCTGAGCGCGGTGAGCGCGGTGAGCGCAAGCACGACAAGGGCGCTCGCGGCGAAGGCGGCAAGCGTCAGGGCCGCCGTGGCGATTCACAGAAGCCGCAGCCTACCCAGGCACAGGGAGGCCCGCCCAAGGCCACGGCACCGGCACCGGTACCGGTACCGGCGAAGAGCGAATCGCCCAAGCCGACGAAACCGCAACCACCGGCCGCCGCGACCCTGCCAGCCGCACCCCTGCCCGCCACGACCAGGGCCGACGCACCACCTTCCGCAGTGACCGAAGCCGATGCTGCGACAGG
>DAOMOD010000005.1:0-21269 GCA_035444205.1 Lysobacteraceae bacterium | reverse complement strand
GGCGGGCGTCGTCGCCGCAAGGGCGAGGTGGCCGCGACTGCCGGTGAAGGCGCAATCACCACGCAGAGCACGCTGCCCCTCGACTATAACGACGAGGATCGCGAGCCCAAGGGCGGCCGGCAGGGTGCGCGTCCGTCGAAACGACCCGAAACGGTTTCTGCCGCGGCGGCGATATCCCCCACTGCCGAAGCGGACAGCGCGGCCGGGGCAAGATCCGCGCCAACCTCCGCCATGCCGCAGCCCAAGCCGGTGCGGGATACCGAAGGCGACGGGACCGAACCGCGTCCGAAGGCCGATGCGCAACCACCAGCCCAACCACCCGATGTATCGGTCCGTGCCGCCGCGACCAGCGAGGCCGAGCCCCAGCCTGGCCGGCGCGTCGAATCACCGCCACCGGACACTTCTCCGTCTGCTCCCGTGCCGTCGCCGGTCGATACGCCACCACCGGCAGTCGGCCCCGTTTCGCCACGACTGCACCAACCGCAGCCATCCGAGGCTCGTCCATCCACTCCAGCAGCGTCATTGCCTGTCGATCGCCCGGCGACCGGAACGCAGACCACAGCGCCGAAGTCACCGTCCGATAGCGCGCCGGCCCGCGATGCAGGGGAAGCTCCACAGCGGCACCAAGCCTTGGTCGCCGTCGAATCCCGCACGCAACCGGAGCCCGCACAGCCCGCGTTGCGACCGGAACCTGGCGGTGAAGTGGTGCAGGACGTGCAGGAAATGCGCAAGAGCTACAGCGAACCGCGATCGCCGGAATCCGCCGCGCCAAGGCCTGATGCCGCTACGTTGCAGATGCCACTGCCCACCGGACCGAAGGCAGAGGAATCGAAGGATTCGGACTCCCGCTCGCCCGCCGCGGCCACCACGTCGTCGGACGCCAACGGCAACCGGAGCGACTGATTTCGCGTACCCGCCCTGCACCCGGCGGGGCGGGCTTCACGCCAGCAAGCCGTGCTTCGACAGAAGGCGTGCCAGCGCCACGTTGTTCTCCACGTCCAGCTTGTCGAACAGCCGGGCCTTGTAGGTCTGCACGGTCTTCGGGCTCAGGTTCATCTGCTTGGCGATGTCCTGCTGGCTGAGTCCTTCGGCCAACTTGAGCGCCACGGCGAGTTCGCGCTTGGACAGCTCATCGACGGGCGATGACTTTCCGCTCAAACCGTCCAGGGCCATCTGCCTGGCGATGTCACTTGCCAGAAAACGTCGGCCCTGGGCGACCGCGCGAATGGCCTGCAGCAGTTCGTCCGCCGGGCCGGCCTTGGTCACGTAGGCGAGCGCGCCGGCCTCGAGCAGGCGCCTGGGAAACGGCGACTCGGTCTGCGCACTGACCACCACGATGCGGCATTGCGACTTGCTGCGCACGATCCGTTCGGTGGCGCCGAGTCCGCCGATTCCCGGCAGATTGAGGTCCATCAGGATCACGTCGGGCTTGAGCGTCTTGGCCAGACGAACCGCCTCCTCTCCGCTTGCAGCCTCGGCGGCGATTTTCATGTCCGGCTGCGCCTCCACGATCGAGCGCAACCCGGCGCGCACCAGATCGTGATCGTCCACCAGCATCACGCTGATCACGTCCACCTCTCCAGGATTCTGTCCCCGCGCGCATGCTAGCGCATGGCGCCGCCTGGTGGACGCCTGCTGCGGGATTTTTCGCAAGTGCGGGCCGGTCCGCGGCGCCTACCGAGACAGCAGCGCCTCGATTCGCGCCACCATGTCGGCATCATCAGGCGGCACCCGCGTGCCGAAGTTCGCGTCCAGCCGACCGTCGCGGTCGATCAGGTACTTGTGGAAGTTCCATCCGGGCGCCTGGCCGGCCGCGGCCGCGGTCAGCGCCTGGTAGAAGGGATGCGCCGCATTGCCGGTGACCTCGATCTTCTGGAACATGGGGAATTTCACGCCATAGGTGAGCGTGCAGAACTCGGCGATCTCCTCCTCGCTGCCGGGCTCCTGGCCCATGAAATCGTTGGAGGGAAAGCCCAGCACCGCGAAGCCGCGCTCGGCGTAAGTCTGGTGCAGCGCCTCCAGGCCCTCGTACTGGGGCGTGAAACCGCACTTGCTGGCGGTGTTCACCACCAGCAGCACCTTGCCCTCGAAGGCCTCGCACAGACGCACGGATTCGGAACTGGCCAGGCGCCTGAATTCATGGTCGAGGAGATCCGGGCAGGCCGCCGCCATGGTGCCGGGGACCAGCAGGAAAGGAGCCACAAGCCAGAGGGTACGGATCATGTCAGGGCCTGAACGTTGGGTGGGACGCTCGATTTTGCGCCTTTCCCGTCGATTTCGGGTGATGGGGGTTGACAGGGTGAGTTTTGGTGTTATAGTTCGCTACAACACCTGAACTGTGTTACACCCCCGGAAGGAGAGCACGTCATGAAATTCCCGATCACCCCCCTGACCGCAGGCGCCCTGCTCGCCACCCTGACCCTGTTCAGCGGCCTCGCTTCCGCCGAAGCCTACGACATTCGTCTGCAGACCCGTCTGGCCCTGGATGCCATGGCCAAGGAACAGCGCAGCGCGTTGCGCCACGAGACCGAGTGCGCGATACAGGCGCAGTCCGAAGCGCTCGCCGCCATGGCATTCCCCTGGCAGACCGAGTACCTGGCAAGCATCGACCGCGACATCGGTGGTTCGGCCTACGGCTCGGCGGCACCGGAACCGGCAGCGGCTCCGGTTCAGTCCCAGACCCCCAAGCGGGCCCCGCGCACCAGCAAGTTTGGACTGCCGTACTTCTCGTTCGGCAAACTGTTGTCTGGCAACAAGGACAGCTGATCGTGTCCATGCACTGGAACGACGCCACGCCGATCTATCGTCAACTGCGCGACCGCGTGGTGGCGATGATCCTCGACGGCGTCCTCAAACCTGGCGATTCGCTGCCCTCGGTGCGGCAGGTGGCAGCGGACTTCCAGATCAACCCGATCACCGTGTCCAAGGCCTACCAGCAACTGGTCGACGAGGAACTGGTGGAGAAGCGCCGTGGCCTCGGCATGTTCGTGAGCGAGGGCGCCCCCGCCCAGTTGCTCAAGTCCGAGCGCCAGCACTTCCTCGAGGAGGAATGGCCGCTGGTCCGCGAGCGCATCGAACGCCTGGGCCTGTCGGTCGAGGAACTGCTTGAACAGAACGAGGAGGAGAGGCAATGAGCGCCGTCATCACAGCGCGCGGCTTGAGCAAGCGCTACGGCAACACCCGCGCGGTCGACCACATCGATCTCGATATCGAGGCCGGGCGCATCGTCGGCCTGATCGGCCCCAACGGCGCCGGCAAGACCACCGCACTCAAGGCCATCCTCGGCCTCACCGATTTCGAGGGCGACCTCAAGGTGCTGGGCTTCGACCCGCACCGCGAGCGTTCGGAACTGATGAACCAGGTGTGCTTCATCGCCGACGTCGCGGTGCTGCCGCGCTGGGCCCGGGTATGGCACCTCATCGAATACGTCGAGGCGGTGCATCCGCGCTTCTCGCGCGACAAGTGCATGGCCTTTCTCAACCGTACCAAGATCACCCAGAAGCACCGCGTGAAGGAGCTTTCCAAGGGCATGGTGGTGCAGTTGCACCTGGCCCTGATCATGGCCATCGACGCCCGCCTGCTGGTACTCGACGAGCCTACCCTGGGCCTCGACATCCTCTATCGCAAGGCGTTCTACCAGGATCTCCTCAACGATTACTTCGACGAGGGCAAGACCATCGTCATCACCACCCACCAGGTGGAGGAGGTCGAGCACATCCTCACCGACCTGGTGTTCATCAAGGACGGCCGCATCGCCCTGTCCGCCACCATGGAAACCGTGGGCGAGCGTTTCGTCGAGGTGATGGTGAAGCCCGAACGCGCCGACGAGGCGCGCGCGCTGGGCCCGCTGCACGAGCGCCAGGTGTTCGGCCGCCACATTTTTCTGTTCGACGGTGCCGATCCACAGCGGATGGAGGCCCTGGGCGAAATCCACAAACCCTCGGTGGCGGATATCTTCGTCGCCACGATGAAGAACGGAGCAGCGGCATGAAGCGCTACCTGACTTTGGCGAAACGGGAGTACTGGGAGAACCGCGGCGGCTTCTTCTGGGCGCCACTGGTGACCGGAGGCATTTTCCTGGCCTTCTCGACCATGGCCGTGCTGGTGGCCGAGTTCGCCCTCGGCCGTGCCCGCATCCAGCTCGGCACCCTGCGCCTGGGCGATGCCCTGCAGTCGCTGGATGGCAATGCCCGCCTGATGTTCGGGCTGGGCATCGACGGGCTGGTGCTTCAGGTGGTGTCGCTGATCGGCTTCGTGCTGGCGATCGTTGTGTTCTTCTACTGCCTGAGCGCGCTGTACGACGAGCGGCGCGACCGCAGCATCCTGTTCTGGAAGTCGCTGCCGGTATCCGACCACGAAACCGTGTTGTCCAAGGTGTTCTCGGCCGGTATCACCGCGCCACTGATGGCCCTGGGCGCGATGCTGGCAACCTCGCTGATGCTGCTGTTGCTGCTCAGCCTGTATCTCGCACTGCGTGGGACCGGGCTGGCCGCCATGGTCTGGACCGAATCCCACCTGTTGCGCGTTCTCTTCACCGTACTGGCAGCCATTCCAGCATTCCTGGTGTTCGCCCTGCCCACCATCGGCTGGTTGCTGCTGTGCTCGGCCTGGGCACGCAGCAAACCGTTGCTGTGGGCGGTGCTGTTGCCGGTCGGTGCCGGCATCATGGTGACCATGTTCGGGCTGATGCAGAGCCTCTCGTTGCCAAGCACCTGGTTCTGGAAGAACGTGGTGGCACGCATGTTGCTCGGCACCTGGCCGGGCAACTGGATCAGTTTCGACACGTTCCGCGAGATCGAGCGCGCCAACGGCCCGGAGGTGGTCCTCAACCTGATCGGCCCCGGCACGCCGCTTTCAGCCCTTGCCGACCCGGCTCCCTGGATCGCCGCCGCCGCCGGCGTCGGCATGATCTACCTCGCCATCCGGCTGCGACGGAACCGCGAACTGGCCGATTGAAGCCATCTTCGCAGACAGGAAAACGCCCGGCATGCCGGGCGTTTTCTTCGCCGGATTCAGCCCCCGCCGCCGCCCGGCGCGCCATGGATGCCGCCACGGGTCAGCGCCATCGGGTCGAGCAGCTTCTTCAGCTCCGCCTCCGACATGCCGGTCGTTTCGCGCGCCACTTCGAGGATCGGCCTGCCCTCCTTGTAGGCCTGCTTGGCGGTGGCCGCACCCTTCTCGTAGCCGATGATGGGGTTGAGCGCGGTCACCAGGATGGGATTGCGGCCGAGCGCTTCCTGGACGCGGGTGCGGTTGACCTTGAAATCGGCGATGGCGGTGTCGGCCAGTTCGCGGGACACGTTGGCCAGGATGCGGATGCTCTGCAGCAGGTTGTAGGCGATCACCGGCAACATCACGTTGAGCTGGAAATTGCCGCTCTGTCCGCCCACGGTGATGGTGGCGTGGTTGCCGATCACCTGGGCGCAGACCATGGCGGTGGCCTCGGGGATCACCGGGTTGACCTTGCCGGGCATGATCGAGGAGCCCGGCTGCAATGCCGGCAGCTCGATCTCGGCCAGGCCCGCGAGCGGCCCCGAGTTCATCCAGCGCAGGTCGTTGGCGATCTTCATCAACGCGCAGGCCAGGGCATTGAACTGACCCGACAGCTCGACGGCGGCATCCTGGCTGGAGATGCCCTCGAACAGGTTGTCGGCGCTCTCGAAGCGGAATCCGGCTGCCTTGCCCAGCGCCTTGCAGAAGGCCTTGCCGAACCTGGGATCGGCATTGATGCCGGTACCGACCGCGGTGCCGCCCTGCGGCAGTCGACGCATGCGCTTCAGCGAGTCCTCGATGCGCTCGATGGCGGAACGGATCTGCGCCGACCAACCGCCGAGCTCCTGCCCGAAGGTGACCGGCATGGCGTCCATCAGGTGCGTGCGACCGGTCTTGGCCACCCTGGACAGTTCCCTCGCGCGCCGGTCGATGACCTTCTTCAGGTGCTTGAGCGCCGGCACGAGCTGCTCGGCGGTCGCCAGGCAGGCGCTGACCTGGATGGCGGTGGGAATCACGTCGTTGGAACTCTGGCCCATGTTGACGTGATCGTTGGGATGCACCTTGTGCTTGCCGCCCTGATTGGCGAGCGCGGCGATCACCTCGTTGGCATTCATGTTGCTGGAGGTGCCCGAGCCGGTCTGGAACACGTCGATCGGGAAGTGCGCGTCGACTTCGCCTTCGGCGACGCGGCGTGCCGCCAGGACAATGGCCTGACCCACGCCCTTCTTCATGTGACCTAAGTCGACATTGGCCTCGGCGCAGGCGGCCTTGATCAGGCCCAATGCACGGATGAACTCGCGCGGCATGGCGAGGCCCGAGATCGGGAAGTTCTGCACGGCGCGCTGGGTCTGGGCGCCATACAGCGCGTCGGCGGGCACCTTGAGTTCGCCCATGCTGTCGCGCTCGATGCGGTACTTGCTCATGACTGGCTCCAAAAGCGTTCGGGGGAGGCCGCGGATTATAGGAGAGTCCGCTGCGGCCAGAGTGCTGTCCACCCAGCCGCGATACAATGCGCGGCTTTCCCGTGCGGCTCGAATCCATGCCCGACCACGTCCTGACCGCCATCTCCCCGCTCGACGGCCGCTATGCCGCCAAGGCCGATCCGCTGCGCGGCATCTTCAGCGAATTCGGGCTGATCCAGCGCCGCCTCAAGGTCGAGATCGAATGGCTGATCGCGCTGGCGGCGCACCCAGGCGTCGCTGAACTTGGCCCGTTCGAGGCGGACGACATCGCCTGGCTGCGCGCGCTGGTCGCGAACTTCTGCATCGACGACGCCGAGCGCGTGAAGATGATCGAGGGCCAGACCAACCACGACGTCAAGGCGGTCGAATATTTCATCAAGGAAAGGCTCAAGGGGCATGAACGGCTCGCCGCTGCGCGCGAGTTCGTGCATTTCGCCTGCACCTCGGAGGACATCAACAATCTTGCCTACGCGCTGATGCTGAGCGATGCGCGGCGCGACGTACTGCTGCCGAAGATCGCGCGGGTCGACGCCGTGCTGGCGGGCATGGCGAAGGAGCACGCCGACCGGCCCATGCTCTCGCGCACGCACGGCCAGACCGCCTCGCCCACCACGCTGGGCAAGGAGATCGCCAACGTCATCGCGCGCCTGCGTCACCAGCGCGCGCATATCGAGGCGGTGATGCCGCTCGGCAAGATCAATGGCGCGGTGGGCAACTACAACGCCCATCGGGTCGCCTATCCCGAGGTCGACTGGGAAGCCTTCGCCCACACCTTCGTCGAGGGCCTCGGCCTGGGCTTCAATCCCTACACCATCCAGATCGAGCCGCACGACTGGATCGCCGAACTGTGCGACGCGCAGCGGCGCTTGAACACCATCCTCATCGACTTCGCCCGCGATGTGTGGGGCTACATTTCGCTCGGCTACTTCCGCCAGGCGCTGAAGGCCGGCGAGGTGGGCAGTTCCACCATGCCGCACAAGGTCAATCCGATCGACTTCGAAAATGCCGAAGGCAATCTCGGCGTGGCCAACGCGCTGCTCGACCACTTCTCCGCAAAGCTTCCGATCTCGCGCTGGCAGCGCGACCTCACTGATTCGACCGTACTGCGCACCCTCGGTGTGGCCTTCGGTCACTCGCTGATCGCGCTGGACGCGCTGCAACGCGGTCTGGGCAAGCTGACGGTGAATCCCGAACGCCTCGACGCCGACCTCGACGCCGCCTGGGAGGTGCTGGCGGAAGCCGTGCAGACGGTCATGCGCCGCTACGGCCTGCCCGATCCCTATGAGCAGCTCAAGGCACTGACGCGCGGCCAAGGCATCGATGCCGCCAGCATGCGCGCCTTCATCCAGGGACTGGACCTGCCGGCGGAGGCACGCGGACGCCTGCTGGCGCTCAGCCCGCGCGACTACACCGGCCTCGCCGCCGACCTGGCGCGCCGCATCTGAACGTGGCGCGCGAGACCGTCACCATCGTCGGCGCCGGACTGGCCGGCGCACTGCTTGCCGTGCTGCTGCGCCAGCGTGGTTACCCGGTGGACCTCTACGAGCGCCGTCCCGATCTGCGCCGTGCCGACATTCCCGGCGGTCGTTCCATCAACCTGGCCCTGGCCGAGCGCGGCCTGCAGGCACTTCGCATGGCCGGCCTGCTGGATGCGGTCATGGACGAGGCGGTGATGATGCGCGGACGAATGGTGCACGATCGTGACGGTACGCAGAACCTGCAGCCCTACGGCGTGCGCGAGGACGAGGTGATCTGGTCGGTGCATCGCGGACGCCTGAACCGCACCATGCTGGATGCCGCGGAGGCGGCCGGTGCGCGGCTGCGCTTCGACGCGCGCCTGGCCGAAGCCGATATCGCGCAGGGTCTGCTGCGGTTCATCGACGAAACCGACGGAAGCACCTTCGAGGTGCAGGCCCGGCGCATCGTCGGCGCCGACGGCGCGGGTTCTGCCCTGCGCGCGGCGATGGCTGCGGCGGCTGACCTTGGCGAACGCTTCGAACCGCTCGGACATGGCTACAAGGAAGTCCACATGGCGCCAGCGGCGGACGGTGGCTGGCGCATGGAACCGCACGCCCTGCACATCTGGCCACGCGGCGGTTACATGATGATCGCCCTGCCCAATGCCGACCGCAGTTTCACCTGTACCCTGTTCCTGCCCAGAGAAGCAAACCCCGTCGCCGCCGCAGGCGGCGACACCAACTCCCCCTCCTCCGCTTGCGGGGGAGGGATGGGGAGGGGGCCAACCCAGGACAGCCCTTCACCCGGCTTCGATCAGCTCGTCGACGATGCCTCGATCCGCACCCTGTTCGAGCGCGACTTCCCCGATCTCATCGCGCACGCGCCGGATTATCTCGTCCAGTTCCGCGACAACCCCACCGGTCTGCTCGGCACCCTTTACCTCGACCGCTGGTACCACGGCGACCGCGCCGTGCTGATCGGCGATGCCGCGCATGCCATTGTCCCCTTCCACGGCCAGGGCATGAACTGCGCATTCGAAGACTGTGCCGCGCTGGTCGAGGCGCTGGATGCCGCTGGCGACAGTCCCGACTGGCAGGCACTGTTCGCGGACTTCCAGGCCCGACGCAAGCAAAATGCCGACGCCATCGCCGAGATGGCGATCGAGAACTACGTGGAGATGCGCGATGCGGTGGCCGATCCGCATTACCTGCTGCGCAGAGCGCTGGAGCAGGAACTGGCGCGCCGCCATCCCGAGCACTTCCAGCCGCGTTACAGCATGGTGATGTTCAGCCGACTGCCCTATGCCGAGGCGCAAACGCGCGGCGCGGCCCAGAAAGTGATCCTGGAGGAAGCCATCGCCGGCCTCGACAGCATCGACCAGGTGGACATGGTGACGCTCGAACGTCGCCTTGGACTGTAGAGGGCGACGCCCTGCCGCTCAAGGCATCGCCGGCAACAGCCACCCGCCCAGGCCCTTGACCACCAGCACAATCACGGCCACGGCGAGAATATTGAGGCCGAGGCCGGCGCGCACCATGTCGGCGATGCGTACATGGCCCGACGCGAACACGATGGCATTGGGCGGCGTCGCCACCGGCAGCATGAAGGCGCAGGTGGCGGCGAAGGCCGCCGCGAACAGCACGGGCAGTGGCGCGATGCCCAGCCCCATGGTGGCCGCCGCCAACACGGGAATGAACGTCGTGGCGATGGCCGTGTTGCTGAACATCGAGGTCAGCAGTACCACCAGTGCGGATGCGGCGAGCATCACCCACAGGATATGGATCCCGTGCAGCCCGCTGAACCCGGAAGCGAGCCAGGCATCCACGCCGTTCGCGCTGATGGCTGCGGCGAGGCTCAGGCCGCCGCCGAACAGCAGCAGAATGCCCCATGGCAGCCGCTGGGCGGTGTCCCAGTCGAGCAGGAACTTGCGCTGGCGCACGTCTACCGGCAACAGGAAAAGACTCACCGCGCCGCACATGGCGATCACTGCGTCGGTCAAGCCTTCGATGCCGGTCCAGTGCACGATCTGTGGCCGCAGTATCCACGCCGATGCGGTGGCCACGAACACGCCCAGCAGCATGCGCTCGGCGCGGCTCATCGGTCCGAGCCGCTCCAGGTCCTCGCGGATTTCCATGCGTGCCGCCTCGGGCACCTCGATGCGCAGCGGAAACACCAGTCGGGTCAGGTAGAGCCAGGTCAGGGGCAGCATCACCGCCACCAGTGGCAGTCCGACCTTCATCCAGTCCCACATGCCGATGTCGATGTCCATTTCGGCGCGCGCGAAGTTGGCCAGGATCAGATTTGGCGGCGAGCCGATCAGGGTGCCGAGGCCACCAATGGAGGCGCCGTAGGCCATGCCCAGCATCAGGCAGGTGGCGAAGCTGCGCAACGTCTGTGCGACCTTCGGATCTTCGAGATCAAGATGCCGGCGCATCAGCTCGATGACGCTGATGCCCATAGGCAGCAGCATCACCGTGGCCGCGGTGTTGGAGATCCACATGCTGAGCAGCGCGGTGGCCAGCATGAAACCTGCCACCAGGCGCCGCGGTGCCGTACCGACGATGCGCACGATGCGAAGCGCGATGCGCGTGTGCAGCGACCAGCGCTGCATGGCCAGCCCGATCATGAAGCCGCCCATGAACAGGAACACGATTTCCGAGGCATAGGGCGCCAGCGCCATCGCGGCCGGCATGACCCCGGCCAGTGGAAACAGCACCACCGGCAGCAGTGCGGTGACCGGCAGTGGAATGGCCTCGGTCATCCACCAGACTGCCATCCACGTGCCGATCGCTACCGTGGCCCGACCGGCAGTGTCGAGCCCGCCATCCGCCGCTTCAGGAAGAAGAAGGTACAGCAGCAGACCCGCAAGAGGCCCGGCGAAGAATCCGCTCCAACCGATACGCTGCATCACCGTCATCGTCGGACAGGATACGCGAGCGTCCTGAGGGCTGCCCCGTGCACCAGGACATCACAACCAGGTCAGACAGGAACTTGAAGCCAGGCACAGGTGCTCGGACAAGGCGCGATGACGAACCGGACCCACCCAGGCTCAATGCAACCTGCGCATGCCCCGCCACGCGCCGACCACGGTGACCAGGCCGAGTCCGAACAGCAGCACCCAGCGATTGCCGACCGGCACCGCCACCGCCGGCGGAAGTTCGGGCGCTATGCCCCCCAGCACCAGATCGCTCCGGATGGCCTGCACCTCGATCTCCACCGGCATCCCGCCCGGCGTCTCGGTCCAGCCCTTGGTCACCGCCAACGCGCGCCAGGCGCGGCGATACAGCAGGCGGGCGTCGACCTCGACGACATCGCCTTCCATCGCCTGCGCCGGCAGCGCGAAACGATACTCGCTGAAGTCGATGGCGCCGGAGGGAATGGTGGTATCGGAATGTACGCCCTCGGCATCGATGAACAGCACCGGCCGCACCACAGGCCCCTGGCCGTTGATGCGCCCCTCCAGCACCCGCGCGAAGCCCTTGCCCGGCCAGCCGGCGAAATCACCGGGCTGCTCGCCTGGAACATCGTCGCTGCCCCAGAATGGAATGGTCGGACCGGCGATCTGACCGAGCGCCTCGCCGTTCCATCGCACATCCAGCACCAGCAGTGCATTGCGAATGGAGATTCCGGTGGGAAAGTGGTGACCGCACTGGTTCTCCACTTCGGCCCTCAACACCACCTGGGCGCCTTGCTGCTCCACCTCGATGCGCAGATCGATATTGGCGGCGAGCGTCTGCGGCGTGGCGCCGACGAAACCATGGCTGTGCCGCTGGCTGCCCGGTCGCAGCGGTCCGCCTGTGCCAATGAAGGCGTCGCCCTGCTGCTGGGGCATATGGCAGTTCTGGCAGGTTCGCAACCCCGGCCCCGGCTGGGCATAGGGCGAAGCCAGCCATTCCGTGTAGGTGTTCTGTCCCGGCGCACCGGTGAACGGGTTGTCGTACTCGTGACACCCGGCGCAGATGCGCGAATCCTCGAATTGCGGCTGCCAGACGTTCTGCATCGGCACCGTGTCAAGGTCAGGCAGCGGGCCGAACACATGGAATGAGGTCTGCGCCGCCGCCAGAGGAAAGCGGTACTCGCTGTTTCCGAGATGATGCAGTGCGTCCACGTCCGCGTTGACGTGCGCGATCTGGTGGCAGGCCAGGCAAGTCACACCGTCCGCACCGGCGGGCGTGCTCACTTCGTCGAGCATCACCTGTCCGGGCTGGAACACGTCCTCCAGCGGTGCGTGGCAGGTGGCGCAGAAGCCGCTGTCGTCGGCATCGTGGGTGTCGCGGAAAACATAGCCTGCGCTGCCACCAGGAGTGCCTGTGCCGGAGAACAGGTCGAGCACCCAGGGATTCTGCGCCGCACCGGCGTGGCGCGAGCCCGACCACTGCTGGTAGTAGCTGAAATGACAGGCGATGCAGAAATCACCCGCGGCGGGCGGCTCGTAGTCGGGGTTGTCGTTCACGGGAAGTCGCTGCAGGCGCAGCTCGATCCCGCTCATGCCATCGAAGGCCTGCTGCGCCTCTGTCAGGTAGTTGATCGGAGCCTGCGGATCGTAGGCCAGCGCAGCCGCCACTTCGAAGATGTCGGGTTCGCTCATGGGCAGCACGAAGCTGCCGTCGCCCAGCGTGAACATCGGTGCGATGTCCGGACGCGCACGGATGCTGACCAGCGCTGCGGCCAGCGGAGCGCCACTGACGTCGTCCACCACGGTGCCGGAAATGTCGGCACGCAGCGGACTGCAGGCCATCAGCAGCCCCAGTGCGAGCGCCCGGATTCCGCCTGCCGCGAAACCTCGCATCATCAGTTCACGCCGGGTGCCTCGAAACCGTTTCTGAAGATGGCGGATGAAGCCTCGCCGCTCGGCACCATGAGGGTGAGTCCGACGCTCTCGTCGCCACCGCCGATCGGTCCTGCGGGCGCCGGACGCAGTTGGACTTCGCCGGTGAAGTCCTCGATCGGCGGCGCTGTGGTCACCAGCGAGAAGCGGTAAAGGGTGCCCCATGGCAAATGTCCCCCCGACGGCGCGCTCCAGGTCGCCATGTCCGCGGCAACGCTGCCACTCCAGTCGTTGCCGGGGTCGATGTCGGTGTCGGCGAAATGGTTTTCCGGGTCGAGCCATGCTCCGTGATTGCCCGGCAGCGGAACGCGGAAGCGATCGAAGCCCTTGTTGGTGGTGACGCGCAGGTTGGGCAGCGTGCCCTCGGTGGTGGCACGCGTCCAGTCGAAGTTCGCCACCGCGTAGTCGTAGCGGAAGCACGATCCGGAAAGTCCGGATCCCGCCGGGCAGGTGCCGATGTCCTTTACGCGCAGCGCAACACGCACATGCCCGTGGTTGTCGGCGTGAGCGACATTGCGGGTGGGATTCGCGATCGGATCCACCCATGCGTTGATCACCGGCCCCAGCACCATGGCGCTTTGCGACCCCACCGTCCAACCGGAGCCGCCCGGTGCCGGGTTCATGGTCCTGTAGGCCATGGTGTTGTAGATGTCGATGTCGTCCTGGACGATGTACCAGGCCTCGGAATAGAACTGCGCACCGGGCACCAGCATCTGCGACTCGCGCACCACCAGACGGCTGTCGTAGCTGGTGTTTGGTGAAGGATTGGTGTTCGAACCGGTGCAGTTGGGGTCGAACACCGAGCCGCAGCGCCCCCATACCCCGGTGGAGGGAATCAGTTCGTGGCGTGGACCAAGGTCGCTGTTGCTGTCGTTGTTGCCGGTGCCGTAGGTGTCGCCGCAGTTGCGGCCGAGAATATGTCCGCCGGCGGTACAGGCGCCCGGCGCGCAGCCGGTGTTGATGGTGAGAAAGGCGTGCTTGATGCCGGAGGCGCCGATCTGTTCGAGCTGTCCGTCCGCCACCCGGTACATGTTCCAGATCAGGTAGGGATGCTGGTCGTTGCCCGGATACGGAAAGTCGTAGGGGCTGACGGTGAACTTGCGGTACCAGGGCACATCGGCGGTGTCGTCCTGGTTGCTGTTGCGCAGCGTGGCGGACGGTGTGAACACCACCTGGCCGTCATCGGGTCCGGCGCCATCGCAGCCGTTGCTGAAGTCCTCGCGCCGGCAGCGCGAGAACGACATGCCATAGATCTCCATCAGCACATCGGCCCGATAGCTGCCCCCGCCTGGAGCCGGATTGCCATGGAAATTGGGGTTCGCACACATCGGTGCGGGCTCGAATCCCTTGGCGTGCGCCACCACATGCGCGCTCATGCGCATCTCGCCGATGTAGGCGCCGGTCAGTTCCGGCGCCCCCACGCGCCTGGACAGCGCAGCAGTGGCACGCAGATCGGCGCTGCGTACGTGGAAGATGCGGTGATCGTCCATGATCTTGTACATCAGGTGGTTGATATAGACCCAGGCCTGCCCATCCGGACCGATCAGGTCGATGTGCATGGGATTGTCCGGGTTGACGCGCAGCTCGACATCGCGAAGATCGAGGGCGCTGCCATCGGGAAGGCGCAGTCGGAATCCGCCGGCAACCTTCAGATGGCCGCCCACGAATCGGTCGAAACTGCCCTCGGGCGCGTTGAATGTGAGCCCTTCGGAAGCCCGCAATGGAAACAGGGAATACAGCGGATCGCCGGCATCGAAGGCGGTCTTCGGCAGATGCACCGAAATGCCGAACAGATCGAGGAAATCCTCGTTGAATCGAAGCCGGATCTCCCCGCCATCGACACGCCAGTGTTCCTCGGCCGGCAGTTCATGAGTGGACGGCGTCAATGGATGATCCGGCGTCGCCGCGTGAAGCACGGAGCCGGCGGCGAACAGCATGGCGCCCGCCAGCGTAACCGAAAGCCTGTACAGCATATGCATACCTCCCCGAAGAAGGGCCACAGCCGTTCGACGGTCTCCGCGCCGATGAGGTCATGTGACCCGAAGCGCACAGGATAGGCGCAGCAAGGTCGAACTCACAAGCTGGGTTCAGTGAATCCTGTGTGCAGGCAAAGCGACCCGGTACCGGCACGGTTTCCGAAGCGCGCTACAGGGAGGTATTGCGGGCAAGGCTGACCAATGGCGCCTGCTCGAAGCCGTCGCAATACACGGACTGCGCGTCCGGCCCGAGCGTTTCAATTTCGAACTCCGACGGCGTTCCGGGCTCATGCACCCGGATTCGGGCCGTGACCGTGACCGGAGCTGCCGAGGCAATCAATGAAAAGCGCATCATGCCGCCCCAGTCGAGCGTGGCGGTATCGGCGGGCGCCGTCCATGCCGCAGTGCATCCGCCCCGTGACCACTGCCACGCCGCCACCAGGCCCGCACCATCCACCGCCTCCGCCTGGCTGACGCCAGTGCTGCTCGACAACGGCAGGGAGAAACGATCGAAGCCGCGACTGCTGAGCACCCTCAGATTCGGCTCGCTGCCTTGCGTAACCGCACGCGAGAAGTCGAAATTCATCCATGCATAGTCGTACCGGAACAAGCCGCCACCAGCATCCGTCACCCGGACCGCCAGGCGCGCATGGCCCTCTGCGGTCGCCAGTTCGCGGCTCATGGCGTCGGCCTGTGTGGTGCCCGCTGCCACCCAACGGTCGATGACCGGGCCCGACAGATGCGAGCCGACTTCATACACGAAGTTGGTCCAGGCGCTGCCGGTCCAGGTGGCACTGCCGCGCGCATTGCGCATGGTGTTGTAGATATCGACATCGTCGCGCACCAGGTACCAGGCTTCCAGGTAGAAACTGGCTCCCGGATTCAGGGAAGGTGCCATGTCGGACTCGCGAACCAGCATGCGGTGCGCCGGCACGCCGATGCCGTGGTCCTTGGCAATACCCTCGCATTGGGGATCCCACAGCGATCCGCAGCGACCCCACACGGCGTGCACCGGGACGATCTCCGAGCGCGGCCCCAGGCGGCGGCTCTCATTGTTGCTGGCGGACGAATAGACATCCCCGCACCCCACGCCATGCACCGAGTTCGGCGCCGCCCACAGGATGTTGCCGCCAGGGCAGCCGCAGTCATGGTTGACCGTGAAGTAGGCATGCTTGAGACCGGATCGTCCGATCTGGTCCAGGCGTCCCTGGCCATCGATTCGATACATGTTCCATATCAGCAATGGGTGCTGGTGATTGCCGTAGGGAGGCTCGTTCGGACGGGGCGTGGTGGCGCCCGACGGACTGATCCATTCCCACCATGGCACGTCCGCGGTGCCTGCATTGGCCAGGGTCGCATTGGGCGCCCAGAACACGCGCGCGTTCGGGGAACTGCCGGTACAGGTGCCCACGCAACTGTTCAAGAAGGAAGGCGCCTGGGTGCCGAGGCTGGTGAACGCCACGTCGGTGACGGTTCCGCCTGTCCCCGGCCACACCGGATCCGAGCAGCTTCCCAGAGGTTGTGCGTCCACACCAGCGAAGTCCGCCGGACTTTCGAAGCCGAACACACCGGCCACGGTCCCTTCCAGTTCAGGGTGACCGAGTGCCAGCGCCAGTGCGGCACCCACCTGCAGGTTGGCGTTGCGCACCTCGACGCGATCGGGCTGCTGGTGCATCCAGTAGTGCAGGTAGTCGAGGTGGAACAGTGCCTGGCCGGCGCCATCGACCAGACCGAGGCTTCGCGGACCAGACTCGCCGGGCACCAGACTCAGGCCCTCCAGCGCCACCGCACGACCGGCCGCAGTTCTCAGTACCGGGGCCTGTTGCAGGCGCAGGCTGCCACCTTGGAATCCCTCGAAGCTGCGCCCGAGCAATCGCATTTCCAGGAAGGAATCGGGGTCCAGACGGACCTCCAGCAGCCAGCGATCCGCGGCGGCATTCCACGACCCGCCGCCCTGCTCCACCAGCCCGAAAGCCTCGGCGAAACCGCGTTCCAGATCGAAACGTGCACGGCCACCCCAGGCCACCTGGACACCCTCGAGGGCAAGCGACGCCGCCGGGCGCCGCATCGACTCCTGCGATGCCGACGGTTGTTCCGCCGCCAGCGCGATGCAAGCGCAGGAAAGGCTCGACACGCATCCGAACAACCAACAGGACAGGCGCTGACTCACCGACATTTCGGGCGACCTCCGATCGACTCGATGCAGGCTGACCACAAGCATAGCGCCTGTCGCAAGGCGCCATCGAGACTCCATGGCCAGCCAAGGTGCGAGCGGATGCCGCTGGCCTGGCCAGCCGTCACGGTCGCGCGCTTGCCCTCTGGTCAGGAACCCTCAGCCGTCCTGGCTCTGCGATGTCTCCGCATAGCGCCCCAGCAGACCCCAGAACAGTTGCTGCCCAGACTCGGGGATGAAGGTGAACTCGAAACCGACATGCTCCGCCGTGAGCCTGGCCACCCGCGCCTCCACGTGCAACGCCGCGGTTTCGCTGATCACCACGTCGAGCTGGAAGATGTCCTCCAGATCGCCTTCCCAGTCGTCGGGACGCGATATCCGTGCGCCGCTGGCGGAGATGTCGACGATTTCGCTGCTCCAGGCGTGATCCGCACGACTGACCAGTACCACGGTGCGGACCGGCATTCGGGCATCGCGGACGCCAGGCGGATCGTTGGAATTCATGGTGAGCGGCTCCCCTTCGGGCGATTGTCGAACGCGCTCCCTGGCAAACGCAAGCGCGTCGCTGCCCACCTGCCTGACGCCACCACGTTTGCCCGTTCGATGTTGCAGCGCGATAATCAGCGGGTTTCCCGGGATTCCGGGCCTCCCCCATGCATTCGGAGACCTTTCCATGAGCGATTCCGTCGTCATCGTCGGCGCGCGCCGCACCGCCATCGGCGCCATGCTCGGCCAGTTCAACGGCGTACCCAGCACCGAACTCGGCTCCACCGCCATCAAGGCCGCACTGGAACAGGCGGGATTGTCGGGCGACCATGTGTCCGAGGTGATCATGGGCTGCGTGCTGCCCGCTGGCCTTGGCCAGGCGCCGGCACGCCAGGCGGCGCTCGGTGCGGGTCTGCCGCCGGCCGCAGGCTGCACCACCATCAACAAGGTCTGCGGTTCCGGCATGAAGGCGATCATGCTCGCGCACGATCTGATCCGCGCCGGAAGCGCCTCGATTGTGGTCGCCGGCGGCATGGAGTCGATGACCAACGCGCCGCACCTGATTCCGGGGAGCCGCAACGGAATTCGTCTGGGCGACGCCGCGCTGGTCGATCACATGATGTGGGACGGCCTGCAGAACCCCTATGACAAGCAGGCCATGGGCGTGTTCGGCGAAGCCTGCGTGGAAAGGTACGGCATGAGCCGCGAGGAGCAGGACGCCTTCGCCACCGAGTCGGTGAAGCGCGCCCTCGCCGCCCAGCAGAACGGCACCTTTGCCGCCGAGATCGCGCCGGTCACGGTGAAGACGCGCAAGGGCGATGTGGTGGTCGACAGCGACGAGGAGCCCGGCCGCATGGACATCGGCAAGATCGCCGGCCTGCGTCCGGCCTTCAAGAAGGACGGCACCATCACCGCCGCCAGCTCGTCCAAGATCTCCGACGGCGCTGCCGCCACCGTGGTCGTCGCGGCGGCCGAGGCCGAGAAGCGAGGGTTGAAACCGTTGGCGCGCATCGTGGGCCACGCCACCCATTCGCAGGAACCCGAGTGGTTCACCACCGCTCCGGTGAGTGCCATCGACACACTGCTGAAGCAGGTCGGTTGGAAGGTCGAGGATGTCGACCTGTTCGAAGTCAACGAGGCGTTTGCCTGCGTCGCCATGGCTCCGATGAAGGACCTCGGCATTCCCCATGACCGCCTCAACGTGCACGGCGGCGCCTGCGCGCTCGGCCATCCCATCGGCGCCAGCGGTGCACGCATCGTGGTCACCCTGCTCAACGCCCTGCGCGTGCACGGCAAGAAGCGCGGCGTGGCTGCATTGTGCATCGGCGGCGGCGAGGCCACGGCGCTGGCGGTCGAACTGGTCTGAGCGCAGCGCGTCGCGGACTTGATCCTGGCAGGCCCGTTGGCGCCCCAGGGGGCCTGCAGATTCCTGTTTCCTGCCCGCTTTGTCGCCCAGCCCCGCTCGCTCCTGTCGCGCGCGAACGTTCCCGTGGGTGGTGGAAGTTCTGGATGCGGCACCGTCGACCCGGCATCGGAAACGCGACGGTCGAGGCTGCGCGCCGGAGCCGCGGAGAAACGGCCTCAGTCCAGCGTGAAGGTGGCCACCAACGGTAGATGATCCGACGGTTCGCGGCGCGAAGGCAGGACGCTGCCGTCGTCGATGTCCGCCAGCGGATCGGGCACCGAGCGCAGATCCGGGCTGTGCAGCAGGTAGTCGATACGCTTGGCGCGACGGTTGGGATTGCAGGTGGGCTGCGGTGCCGCGCGATACGCATCGATCCAGCCACGATCGAGCAGCTCGCGTAGCGGCGCGCTTTCGACCGTTCCGTTGAGGTCGCCGCAGATGACCCAGCGCTGCGGATCGGAACCCACCCTGGCGTCGAGGAGCTGGCGTACCTGGCGCCAGCCCACGTGCGCAGCGAAACCGGTCTCGTCCGAGGCCCAGCGCAGATGGGTACCCGCCACCTGAAGCCGGCCAAGCGCACATTCGATCTCGCAGATCAGGGCAAGATGTCCCGAATCCTCGCCGCCGGCCTCCGCATCGAGATAGTGGAATGCCTCGCTGTGCACGAGGCGTGCGCGCAAGGGCCGCAGGAACACGGCGCAACCGTCGGGGCGCCCGCGTCGCTTTTGCGCGAACACCCCCGTGTAGCCGAGCGGCGCGAGCGCCTTCTGCAGGTAGTCGAAGCGCTCCGGCTCGACTTCCTGCAGGCAGGCCACGTCGGCCTCGAGACCGGCAATTCTGGCCGCCAGCCCCTCGCGTCGCGTGCAAGGATCGAGGGCGGCCGGCTCGATGTGGGCGTACCAGGCCGGCTCCAGATACGCATCGGCCAGTACATTGTAGGTGGCGATCCGGATTGCCGCGCTCATGCCGCAGGGTTCGGCCTGGCTTGGGCGCTCGGGAATCCTCGCGACCGCCAGACATCATCGCCGGCTCCCGTTATCTGCAGGAGGCGAAACGCGCCGCCGACACGCCGGAACGAGGTCATCGGCTACAGCGCCGGCCGCCGCTCATGTCGACTCGATCCCTCCCGCGATCCGGTCGAGTTCGCCCACGACGCGTTCGAGTTCCTGCACCAGCGGATGCTCGCCGTGCTCGGAGAACGTCCTCACCAGCTCGCGGTAGAACCGAAGCGTGCCGTCGCGCCCGCCGCTGAACCGATCCCACAGCGATTCACGCAAGACGCGGTAGTCGGCGAGGATGCAGCGGGCGTTGTCGCGATGAAGATCGCAGGCCAGGCGCAGGGCGTCTTCGAAGCGTGGCGAGAGAGGTTCGGTCAGACTGGGCACGATCTTGGCGACACTCGAATGCGCCGGGTCGATGGCCTCGGCAGCGGCATCACTCTAACTCCGCGGGCAGGCTGTCGCCCATACGCAGACGGCGCCGGTTTCGTCCGGCGACCGTTTGGGTAGGCACCTGAAGTCGCGGCTGAAGCCGCTCCTACCATGGCGCGAACCCTCTAGGAGGGGCTTCAGCCCCGACCCCGGCGTGGCAAAGGATGAAACGATCGGAAATCCAAAGCCACTTTTCTCGCAGCCTATGCTGTGGACTCGCGCCTTCAAGGATCCGCCATACGGGCCGATGGATCGGATCATGGTCTTGCGGATTGGAATTGAAGTTCGACTCCCAACTCGCAACAGACAGCGAGCCGGAATTTGACCGTGCCACTCCTGTGTATTAGGGTTCGAAACAGAGTCATCCGGTTCGAGCGGAATCGGGTGAATGCTTGTCCGGCTGATGGAGCAAGAATCCTGGAACGCTGCGCTGCCGGCGTGCCGGAATCGCTACGAGGGGAGACCATGACCATGCCTGCAACAATGCCATCGCGGTGGTTCGCACCGCTGTTTTCCATGCTTGCCGTACTCGCGCTCGGTATCGGATCGGCCTCGGCCAATCAGCCGCTTGGCGGCGTCAGCGACTTCGAGGGCGACTTCGCCATCGGCAACTGGGATCTCGTCAACGATCCGGCCGGAGTGGGTGGCAGTTTCAACACCAATGCCGGTCCTCCCGTCGAACTGTTCGTGGAGGGTGGCGATGATGGAATAGGAGGAAATACAGACTTCCAGATCACGATTCCAGCCGACGGCGAAATCAGTTTCGACTGGGGCTATCAGTCCACCGACACCGAATGCTGGGACTCGGGTGGCTATGCGATCAACGGGGTGTACACCGAACTGGCCTGCAATGATGCCGCCGTGCCCTATTTCGATGGGTCGGGAACCGTCCCGGTCAGCGCCGGAGACGTATTCGCATTCCGGGTGTTCACGGTTGATGGCGACTTCGGCCCCGGCATTCTCGGCGTCACCAATTTCGCCTTCCAGCCGACCGGCGATCCACCGCCCAGCATCACCAGCGTGACGCCCGATTCCGGCTCCGAGTCCGGCGGCACGCC
>DAOMOD010000004.1:0-48562 GCA_035444205.1 Lysobacteraceae bacterium | reverse complement strand
GCCGGCCCTCGAGCTTCGCGACCTGCGCGAAGATCTGCCGGATCAGCTCCTTGCCGCCCTCGTCGCGCGGATGCGCCTTGCCGCCGTAGACGACCTGGATCGGCCCGGCACTGCGATGCAGCGCGAGCAGGCGGCGATCCTCGCCGCCAACCTAATCGCGGAATAGGTTCCTTTCGCCCGCGAGGGCGTGTGCATAGTCTACGGGCGTCCCACCCCAAACCACACGGGCGCCCCACATGACTGCCGATACCATCCCCACCGCCGACCGCCTGCTGCGCCGTCACGAAGTCGAGCGCATGACCGGGCTCCGCCGTTCCTCGTTGTATCGCGCGATCGCGGCCGGCACGTTCCCGCGCCCTGCACCGCTATCCGAGGCGACGGTCGCCTGGTCCGAGCGCGAGGTCGCGCAGTGGATCGCCGAGCGCATCGCAGAGCGCGACCGCCGACTGGCGGAACGAGGTGCAGCGTGAGCCGCACTGTCGAGGCGCTACAGCGCGCCGAGGCCATGCGCATGCTGTACAGCGCCACCGACCACGAGCCCCGACCTGCGCACCGCGTACTCGCTGACGCCGACGCAGGCGCCCGCCGGCTCGCCGAGATCGTGCGCACTTGGTCGCCGCGACCGCGCGACCTGGCCGACGCCATGACGCTATGCGATGGGCTGGCGCGCGTGCTGCGCGAGCTGGCCACGATCATCGGGAGGGCGCCCGATGGCTGACCCACATGTACAGACGCCCCAGCCGGGCAGGGCTGAGGCGTCGGAGGATGCAGACGTGAGAGGACTACCCGCGCAGTCTACTGCACTCGTCGATGCCGTCCTAGACGCACGCATCACCCGCGAGGCGCTGCGCGTCTACGCGGTCATAGAGCGCGCCGACCTGGCCGGCAAGGGGTGGTCGAGGCCGAGCCGGGCGCGTATCGCGAGCGAGGCGCGCGTGCATTACGAGAGCGTCAGGCGATGCACGCGACTACTGGAGCAGGCCGGCTATATCGCCGTCAGCACCAGCGCCGGCAGGGCGACGAACGTCTATACCCTACTCCGTAGAGGGGGCAAACCCGCCACCGGTTGCACCAGCGCCACCGGTGGCACACATGCAGTGGATGAGGGGGCACCAGTGCCACCCTTACGGGCTCCACGACCGGTGGCACACACGCCCCCCAAGACGGGGGGCACACACGCCACCCAAGTTAATAGCAACGGCCCGTCCGCTGACGCGGCCGCCAGTGCAGGCAGGGAGTTCTGGCGACAGGGTGTTGACCTGCTGACCGCCAGCGGCCGCAAGGAATCCGCGGCCCGCGCCTTCATCGGGAAGCTGTGCAAGGAGGCAGACCAGACGGCCGTCGCGGAGGCCATATCAGCATGCGCTGCTGCCTCACCTGCTGACCCTGCCGCATGGCTTCGAGCAACGATTAAAGACAGCAAGACCAATAGGCGCACGCGCCAGCGTGCGGGGCTACGCCCCGAGGACTTCGAGGAAACCGATAACGCCGACGCCGACGAAATCCTGGGCGCACGAGGATCCCACCATGGCTGAGCATCGCGACTTCGAGGCCCAGATCGCCGCACTCATCGCCGCACAAATCGCCAGCCGTCCGGCCAGCTACGCCTGCCAGCGGCACGGCAGATATTCCACTATCGACGCTGAGGGGTTGAGGACCAACGCCACATGCCCGCAGTGTCAGGCCGAGTCGAACGCCGCTGAGCACGAGTTCACGAACGCATGGATTGACTGGCGGTTCTGGAGCGCTGCACAGATTCCGCGCCGCTTTCAGAATCGAACGCTAGCGAACTGGACGCCGACCACGCCGAACGAGCGCAAGGTGCTACAGCACTTGCGGGCATGGCTTGAGGACGCGCATGTAGACCGTCCCATGCTGGCGATTCTCGGCGCGATCGGCACCGGCAAAACTCACCTGCTGGCAGGCATCGCAGCGCATGTTGCGCCTCAGGGAGTTTCCGTTCGGTACGTGTCACTTCCCGATTTGTTCGCCAGCCTTCGAGCCGCCATGAATGACCGCAGCGGCCGCAGCCCCGAGGACATCATCGGCGATCTTGAGGACGTGGAGTTGCTGTTGCTAGACGAGATCGGCACAGGCAGCGGCAGCGATTACGAGGCGCGAACGCTGACCGCGCTACTTGATCGACGTTACCGTGACGAAACGCCCGTGGTCATCGCCGGCAACATTACCCCAGCGAACTTGCCGGATCACCTGGGCGACCGCGCCGCCGACCGATGGAACGAGGCCGGCGTGACGCTGGTACTCACCGGACAGTCGCGCAGGAAACAGGCCGGCACCGATGCAGCACTGCGGGACGCACCACCGGCCTTCGAGCGACCGCCCGAGGCGCTGCGCCTGACCGTCACCGATCGCGGCGAGCCGCAGAGCAGCGAGCTGTACTGGCATGGGCCCCAGTGCAAGCGCCGGAGGATTTACGGATGAGAGCGATTGACCCCCTACCCCCTCGCGAGCTTCCAGCGCTATCCGGCGCGATACGCGCCCGGTAGCCCTTTTTTCACGCCCCCTAGTTCGAGGACTTCCGACATGCCACGCAAACCCGGCCCAGCCCCGCAACCTGTCGCCCGCCTGACTTCGGTGCCGCACCGTTCGAAGGCTGAGTTGGCCGCACGCGCCGCAGCGAAACCCCTTGACGCTGGCCCGCCGCTGTCGCACGAGCCACCGGCGCACCTGCAAGACGAGGCCGCGCGCGCGTCCTACCGCTTCCTGGTGGCTTCTGCGCCTGCCGATCTGTTGCGCCATGCCGACACTGCGCTGGTGACGCAGGCGGCGATTCTTCACGCGCGAATGCTTGCCGACGCGGGGGGCATGACCGCCACCATGCATCAGCACCTGACTCGCCTGCTATCGCTCCTGGGCATGTGTCCCACGGATCGCGCGAAGCTGTCGCTGCCTGCCGCACCCGAAGACAAGCCCGTTGACCGGCTGGCGTTTCTGGGGCCGATCAAGTGACGGCCAGTCGAGGCCGGCGTCGAGGAACGCCTCGTCGTACCTGAAGACCAGTTCGAGGCAGGCGTCGAATCCGACGATCCGCCGACGACGACACGCTACGGAAGACATGCGACCGGATTCAGTCGCGGGCGATCAAGCGGTGCGGGGAGTTGATCAAGCTGATTGAGCCTGCGCAGGGGGCGCGAACTGACATCGGGACGGTACAGACCCGAAGTTCAGCCGCCACCGACGCCGGCCTATCCGAGCGCCAGCGCAAGACCGCCCTGCGCGTCGCCAGCATCCCCAAGGCGGACCGGATCGCATGCCGACCTGTTCGGCTGATTCCAGTTCTGCCGGCGATGCGATACCGTGCCGGCATGCCTGCTGATCCCTTCATCCCGGTTCCGTTCGACCCCACGGCCGCGGCTGTCCGCTGGATGCGCGAGCCCGAGTTCGCCGACGCCTATGCTGAGCTTGCAGACGAGTTCGACGCGCTACGCGCCCGACTTGCTACCGAGCATGGCGTGCCTGCCGTGTCGGCTGATTCTGCGCCCCCCTGAGCGCGTTTCCTCAGTGGCCCCACCATGACGGCGCCCCGCTGCTGATCGTGCGCCCTGGCTATCGGCAGAAAGCGAAACGCCCGGACGATGCCGGGCGCTTCGGGCTCCATGCCGGAGGGTGCGATGGGAGCGACGCCCAGTTTACCCGTATCCGGTTGACGCGAAAAAAGAGCTACCGGGCGCGTATTGCGCGAAGCAGCCCCGGAAACTCGCGAGGGGTAGGGGGTGCGGGCCGGAATCGACGCAACGCAGTCCGGCGGCGGTCATTCACTCGCTGGCTGGTTGGCTGAATCCTCTGTCCAGGGCTCGACGCCACGTTGTTCCAGTCGCATCACCGCCTGCCGCATGGACATCTGCCGCAGCAGGTCCATCGCCCCCGCGACCCTCAGTAACAGCATCATCGCGACCAGCCCTGAGAGTACCGAAGCACCCGCCCATGCAAGTATCCACGGGTTAACTTCCGTATGCGCGCGCGTGCTGTACATGCTCGCGGGCACCTCTACCGTTCCGACCGTCGCAAACAATGCGATAGCTCCGATCAGTGTGAACACGAAAACAGCAACCGCGACCGTCCGCAGCGGCCCCTCACTCGACGCACCCGATTCCTTGGCCGCAAGCAATTCGCGCATTGCGGTCAGTCGCTCGCCGTCTGACGATGCGGCATCCAACGCGAAACGGTAGCTCTGCATCGCTGCGCCGAATTCCTGTTGTTTCACCCAGCCGCGCGCAATATCCAACCGTGAAGCAAACACTGACATGATGAAACCCTCCCCTCGCAACAGACCCGATCTTATGCTTGTGCCGTGACCATCGGCAGTCACCGCGGCAGTGCCGTCAACACATGCAACGGCCAATGGAGGCTACCGCGAGAGTACCGTTGCGGTCCATGCCGAAGGTTTCGAGGGCGAGCGCCACGACGTTGCACGAGTAGCGCCAGCGCGCGGCGAGGTCGACGCGGTAGCGGCTGCCGTGCTGGACGAGCGCGACTTGCGGGCAGGCCGCCTTGAGCGCGGCGGCGATGGTAGGCTTGCGCATGGTGTTCCTCCGAGTCTGGAAGTCCACCGCGCCTTGCTTGGGGGTATCTATGGGGGTACGTGACCGATGCGCCTACCTGCACGCTTCGCCAGATCAATGACTTAGGCTGCCTTTGTGGCGCCCACCTTCGGCACCATTCTGCGATCATCCCGATGCATGCACGCATTCCCGCACTTGCGCTGAGCCTTTTCCTCACTCCGGCTCTGTCCGGCGCGGGCGAGGCACCCGCGGCATTCTCCATCACAGGCACGCCGCTGTACGCGCCCGAGCTACCCGAGGCCACGCGCAGCCAGTACGAGGCCGAGCTGGCTGCGGCGCGCGCGGACTTCGAGGTCGATCCCGGCGAGGCCAACACCATCTGGCTGGGCAGAAGGCTGGCCTACCTGATGCGAGTGAAGGAGGCGGTCGACGTGTTCAGCGAGGGGCTTGAGCGCTTTCCCGATTCCTACCGCCTGCTGCGCCATCGCGGGCATCGTCACATCACCCTGCGCGACTTCGACGCCGCCGTCACCGACCTTGCACGCGCGCGTCGCCTGATGCCGCGCGAGCCGGTGGAGATCGAGCCCGACGGCCGACCCAACCGGCTCGGCATCCCGCTCTCCAGCACCCAGTTCAACATCCTCTACCACCTGGCGCTGGCGCACTACCTCAAGGGCGACTTCGCGGCCGCCACCGAGGCCTGGCGCGCCTGCCTCGACTACTCGACCAATCCCGACCTGCTGGTGGCCACCAGCGACTGGCTGTACCTCAGCCTGCGCCGCCAGGGCCTGCATGCCGAGGCCGAGGCCCTGCTCGCAAACATCACCCCGGACCTTCAGGTGATCGAGAACGACGCCTATCTCAGGCGCCTGCGCATGTACCGCGGTGAGCTCGCAGCGGAAGGCCTGCTCGACACCGCGGCCGAAGACCGCTCGCTGGCGCTGGCCACGCAAGGCTATGGCGTGGCCACCTGGCACCTGGTGGAGGGTGATGTCGAGGCTGCGCAGCGACTCCGGGCCGCGGTACTGGACACCGGGGCCTGGGCCGCCTTCGGCTACATCGCCGCCGAAGCGGACGCACGGCGCATGACGCGCTGATTCACGCTGCGCAGTCTTGTGGCAGCGCCCAGAGGATGACAGGGCTGTGGTCGGCGCAGACAATCCCGGGCAGCGTGTCCAGGGGAAACGCCGCATGCAGCTTGTCGATCGCCTGATCATGGCGGCCTGTGCTGCTGCTGGTCGCCGACGCTGTTCTCCTGTCCTCCGGCGACGGCACTCAGCCGACCCAGGACTCGATTGCCTTCACCGCCGCCCACCGTGCTTCCAGAACCCTCACTGCGATTCGCCTGCTCCCATCGACTGTCGACGGATGGCGAATTCACTGCCCGACGGCAGCGGGTTCTTCGTCAAGGCTGCGTGCGCCACAGCATTGGTGGCGGTGTCGACAGACGAGGCAGGCGAAGCAAGACAGACCGGCCCGGCAACTGCCAGGGTCAAGGCGGGCAGACAGGACCACCCCCTGAATGACGGGAGTTTCATCGAGGCTGCGTCCCCCTGAATCGACACCCCGAGCCCCGCCCGAGCAGGCGCGAAAGTCGATAGTCAATTTCGACTACTACGCGCGGATCGATGGGGTTATTCGCGCGCCTCGAAGTCGCCGAAGAACACCGCCAGTGATCCGGCGCGCTGCGCCAGCATGGCCGCATCCATCTTCAGGATTCCGGACGCCAGTTCGCGCGCGAACTGCATGTTCGCCGGTACGTCGTCGACGTGATGCCAATAGGGATAGATTCCGGCGCCGTTTTCCCAGGTGAATACCGACGGGACTCCGGCGGCCAGGAATGGCCAGTGATCGGAATAGGCCTGCGTGGTGCTGCTGGTGATCAGGTTGAGTTCCGGGGCGTAGGTGGCGGCCATTGCGGCGTATTCCAGAAGCAAGCCGGCGTTGGCCGAATTGGTCTCCACCCTCGCGTCGAGCCTGCTGTCCACGGCATGGCCGATCATGTCGAGGTTGATCATGTGCTGGACGCGGTCGATGTCTCCGCTGTCGATCAGGAATTCGACGAAGCGATAGCTTCCGGCAAGACCCTGCTCCTCACCGGCGAAGCAGATGAACAGCAGGCTGCGCTCAGTCGGGACGCGGGCGAACACGCGCGCCAGTTCGATGACTCCGGCACAGCCAGAGGCATTGTCGTTGGCGCCAGGCTGTGGGTTGGCCCCACCATCGCAGCGCACCTGATTGCGCGAGTCGTAGTGCGCGCCGATCACGATCCACTCGTGGGCGCGCCCGTCGCCGGGACGCAACGCATAGGGATTGTGCAGACCGACCGGCTGCGGTTGCGGGCTGGCGCAGCCACTCCCGCCAAGCGTGAAGGCATGACTGCCGGTATCGAGGCCGAGGCCTTCGAAGTGCGCCAGGATCCAGTCGTGCGAAGTATGGATTCCGCTGGAGAAACTGTTGCGATCGAAGGCGGCCAGTTCGCTCATGGTGGTGAACCAGCGCATGCCGTCGACCCGACTCACGCTCGCCTGCAGCCCGCCCTCGACCACTCTCGCCTGCTTGCCGCCAACGCTGTTGCGTACCTCGCGGGAAACGACACCGTCTGCCGGCAGCGGGCGGCCGATTCCAAGCGCGGGGCTGAGTGCTCTGGCCAGTGGCGGCGGCCTGCGCAGAATCTCGAATCCGCCCACCACCGTCAACGCCGGCGCCTGGTCATGACGAGGGCATGCATGGTCGCGCACCACTACCTCGTCGAAGGCCAGGCGCGGCGGCCCCAGGCGGACATCGGTGCGATTCAGCCAGGCTGGCAGCGCCTCTTCGCCCACCCCCAGCAGCAGCTCGTTGCCGAATTCCGCCGACCAACGCACATCGTGGTGTCGGCGCAGGGACTCGACGGCGGCATGGCCGATGTCGTGGATGTCGACGATCACCGTGGGCACAGGGTCACCCGCGTGAGCCAGTGAGAGCGCTGCAAGCAGCGGCATCGCGACGGACATCCGCAAGCGGCGCATGCGCCAGGCGGGATCGCAGCGTCCCGTGCGGCCACGGGGACCCGCGCCGAAATCTTTCATTACTCGATGCTCCATACAGCCCGACTTGCCCCCGAGATCCCGCCTGCATCCGTTGCGCGCAATCGCCATCCTGGCCCGCGGGATCGCCGGACCATACCGCAGCCGAGCGGTTCGCAGGCCACGAAACCAACGTCGTCAGGGTTGATCATTCGGAAACCGGCTCATGTCGATCAGCTCGCCACGTTCATCCTTCCGGATGCACCCAGCCGGAATCGCCGTCGGCATAGGTCTCGCGCTTCCAGATCGGTACGCGCGACTTGACCTCGTCGATGATGTGCCGGCACGCGGCAAAGGCGGCATCGCGGTGCGCCGCGCTGACGCCGACCCACACCGCACATTCGCCGACAGCCAGGGCGCCGGTACGATGCACGCAGGCCGCAGCCGTAATGTCGAAACGCTCCAGAGTCTCCAGGACGATGCGCTCGCCCTCTCGGTTGGCGAGCACGTCGTAGGCCTGATACTCGAGGCCGACCACGTCTCGGCCGTCGGCGTGGTCGCGCACCCAGCCCTGGAACTCGACGAATGCGCCAGCACCCCCGGCGCGCAGGCCCGGACGCATGACGTCGGGTTCGATCGGTATGGCGCTGAGCGTGAAGTGATTCATCCGCCGGACACCGGGGGAAGGAACACGACCTCGTCGCCATCGGCCAGCCGGGTCGACCATTGGGCGAAGGCGCCGTTGATCGCCACACGCAGGCGATCGGTGGGCCAGGCGAATCCATGCTGCGCGCGCAGCTCGTGGAACAGCGCGTCGGCATCGGCGGCGCTGGTCTCGATCTTCTGCTCGTCGCAGCCAGCGGCGTCGCGCAGACTGGCGAAATAGCGCACCACGATCTTCATGGTGTGCCCCTCCGGCGATCGAAGTCGCGCCGCCCGCCGTGCTTGGCCAGCAGACGAACGCCGTCGATGGCGATGTCCAGGCTGAGCGCCTTGCACATGTCGTAGACGGTGAGCGCGGCGATGCCGGCACCGGTCAGCGCCTCCATCTCGACCCCGGTGCGGTGGGTGGCGGCGACTTCGCAGGTGACCGCCAGCGCAACATCATCGTGCCAATGAAGTGCCACCTTGCAGCGCTCCAGCGGTAGCGGATGGCAGAAGGGAATCAGTTCGTGGGTGCGCTTGGCCGCCATCACGCCGGCCACAATGGCGGTGTCGGCGATGGCACCCTTGGCCGTGCGCATGTCCTGCCGGCGCAACTCGGCCGCGACGGTAGCGGGAAAGCGCACGACGGCCTCGGCCACGGCGCTGCGCCGGGTGACCTGCTTGTCGCCGATGTCGACCATGCGCGGGCGACCTGCTTCGTCGAGGTGGGTCAGGCTGACCGGTTCGTTCATGGCTCAGCCTCCGATCCGGTACATCTCTACGCGTCCTGGCGCCTGCCCGGTCGCGGCCTGGCGCAGTTCGCTGTAGCGGTCGCCGCGCGCGTTCCACAGGCGCGCGATCAGGGTGCGCAGTTCGTAGTCGCTGATGCCGGCACGCAACGGCCCGCGCAGGTCGTGGCCGCGGCTGGCGAACAGACAGGTGAACAACTGCCCGTCGGCCGACAACCGGGCGCGTGCGCAGTCGCCACAGAAGGGTTCGCTGACCGAGGACACGAATCCGATCTCGCCGGCGCCGTCGGCAAAGGCATAGCGGCTGGCCACTTCGCTGCGCTCGTGGCGACCAAGTGCGATCAGCGGCCAGCGCGAGTGGATTCGCCTGCGCAGCAGCGCCGAGGGCACCACGCGGTCGAGACGCCAGCCGTTGCAGGTGCCGACGTCCATGAACTCGATGAAACGCAGGATGTGGCCGCTGCCACGGAAGTATTCCACCAGCCCCATCACGTCCTGGTCGTTGATGCCGCGCTGCACCACGACGTTGATCTTCATCGGCGTGAAGCCGGCGCGCTCGGCAGCGGCGATGCCGCGCAGTGCCTCGGCCAGCTGCCCGCGTCCGCCGGACAGCGCAGCGAACCGGTCGGGATCCAGCGAATCCAGGCTCACCGTGATGCGGTGCAGTCCGGCCGCTCGCAATGCCGGCGCCTGTGCGGCCAGAAGGCTGGCATTGGTGGTCAGCGCCAGGTCGTGCAGACCGGGAATCGTCGCCAAGGACCTGACCAGATCGGGAAGATCGCGCCTGAGCAGCGGCTCGCCGCCGGTGAGCCTCAGCTTGCGCACGCCGAGCATGACGAACTGCCGCGCCAGGCGCTCGATCTCGTCGAAATCCAGGCGCTCGCGCGAGGACAGGAAGGCGTGATCGCGCGGGTAACGCTCCTCCGGCATGCAGTAGGGGCAGCGGAAGTTGCAGGTGTCGACCACCGAAATGCGCAGGTCCTTCAGCCCGCGCCCGAGACGGTCGCGCGGGCGCGACTGGATTTCGAGCGGTAGCGATGGTGTCGGCTTCACGCGGTCGGCTCCTGGTGGGCCGCCAGTCGCACCTCGGCCGCCGGCGGCGACAGGCTCAGGGTATCGCCAGGACGCGCGACGCGATAGCCCCTTGCCGCCAGCGACTCGCCGTCGGCAGCCGAACCGTAGTGGTACAGCACCAGTCGCCGTAGAAGGTCGGGCGAATACTCGCGCTCGATGTCGTCGATGCCGCTGTGCGAGGGGTTGCCGGCCAGGGCGCAGTCGTGCAGTACCGGCTCGCCGTTGGAAGCGACTTGCGCCAGCACCTCGGGAATGGGGCGGGTGTCGCCACTGAAAACGAAGCTGCCGCGCAATGCCAGGCCGAAGGCCGTGTCCGGGGCGTGATGGCGCACCGCAAACACGTCGAAACGCAGGCCGGCATGCCAGAACCCGGACGATACCGGCACCAGCCGGAAAGCGTCCCAGAAATTGACTCCACCCTCGGCGGCCACTTCGGGGTAGTCGGCCAGTCGCCGCTGCAGCCAGGGCACCACCGGCGCCGGCACGTACAGGCGCACGCGCCCACACAGGTCGGCATTCCAGTGGACCAGGCCGAACAACCTTTCCATGCCGCCGATGTGGTCGAGGTGGGCATGGGTGATGAACAGCGCGCGCGGGACTTCGTCGAATCTTTCCAGGAAGCGCTCCAGCGCCTGCGGCCCGCAGTCGATCATCAGGTCGGGAACACCGTCACGCAGCAGCACCGCCGACGCCGAGCCGAGACCGACGGCGTGGGCGCTGCCCACGCCGAGAAACTCGAGCGACAGCGCCGCCGTCATGCCGGCTTCCCGAGCGGTCGGTCGGTACCGCGCAGGACCACCGCATGACCACGCAGCAGCTCGGCCCATGCGCCCTCGAAATCGGCCATGCGGCGCGGCGCCTCGAACTTGAACATGGAGCGGCGCAGGCGCGCCAGGTTGCCGAGCGCCCAGGCGCCGTCGCCGGGCTGGTCGCGTACGCGCGCACGGTCGAAATCGACCAGCCACACATCGCCGCCCTCATCGAGCAGGATGTTGTCGGCGTTCAGATCGGCATGCCAGACACGTTGCCGGTGCAGGTCTCCGATCGCACGTCCCACATGAGCGAACAGCCTGTGGTCGGCCCTGTCCAGCAGTTCGCAAAGACGCGTCACGCCCTCGATACGTGCCACCAGGATGGCAGCGGCGTAGAACAGCCCGTGGCGCCGGTACATCGCCGCCAGCGGCTGCGGCACGCGCAGGCCGGCCCGACGCAGCTTCGCCAACATGCGAAACTCGGCAAAACCGCGGGTTCGGTCGGCGCCTGTGAACAGGTAGCGGTCGCGGCTCAGTCGCGCCGCCAGGCCACCGCGCAGATAGCGCCGCAGCACCATGGGCCCGGCCGGCGTTTCGACGAAGGCCGCGGCGCCGCGTCCGGCCGGCGTCGCGTCGGCACCACCCTGCCGGCGCCAGTGCTCGACGTCGAACCAGGCGATGTCGATCCGGTCCGCCACCTCCTCGTCGCACAGGATCGCGCCGTGCGGCGTTTCGAGCTGACTGACATACGGGGGCGCAGGTGTGCCGGGCATGGGGGAAGGATAGGGGAAAAGCCGGGACTCGGGACTCGGGAATCGGGACCCGGGACCCGGGACCCGGGACCCGGAAAAGCGTCGCGCACTCATGCTCTGCTCGATCCGGACTCGCAATTGTCACTTCGCATCCGTACCGCACCCGGGTCGCACCCTGGCCCGCATGGGCGGGTTTGACCTGCGACGCTGCTCCCTACTCCCTGTTCCCATAGTCCTGGTACGACTTCTCCTCGACGAAAACCGAGCCGGTACGCAGGTTGATGTCCTTCTTGATGCGCGCGCGCTCGTCGTTCTCGAAATAAACGGCGCGGGCCAGCTGGATGAACTCGTCGTCGAAGGCCTTGGCCTTCTCCTTCCGTCGGATGTCGTCCTCGATCACCCACAGGCGCTCGTTCACCGCCTTGAGCCGCTGGCGCAGATCACCGAGGTCGACCGCCGACGCCGGAGCCCCGGACCAGACTCCACTCAAGGCCTCGAGCTCGCGGCGCACATTGACCAGCTTGGCCTCGTCGCCGATTCGTTCGGACTTGATTTCGAGAATGGCAATCTTGTCGAGCAGCTCGCCGACGGAGACGGGGGTAAGGATTTCGCTCTGGGACATGGGCAGTCGGATCAGGACTCGAAGGGGCGGCAAGGGTATCGGATTGGCTTGCCAGGGCCTAGGGCCGCCTATCAGGGCCTAGGGCCTAGGGCCTAGAGGGCGGCAAGCTCGGAGCGAAGGCAGGCTTTCCATGCTTATCGGAGCACCGCGACAGCACTCTTTACTTGCGAGCTGTTCCCTAGGCCCTAGGCCCTAGGCCCTAAGCCCTAAAGCCCTGGGCCCCGAAGAAGCCCCCTACCCCCGCGGCAGCACCACCCGCGCCACACAACCCGGACCCGGGCTGCGGTTCTCCAGCGCCAGGCTGCCGCCGTGACCCTCGACGATCTGCCGCGCCAGTACCAGTCCGATGCCGGAGCCGCCGGGTTTGGTGGTGAAGAAGGGCACGAACAGGTTCTCGGTGCTGGCAAGTCCGGGACCCTCGTCGACAACCTCGATCAGCACTTCCTCGGCATCCGCCAGCCAGCGGACCGTCACCTTGCCGCCACCGCTCAGGCTCGCCTCCACCGCGTTCTTGACCAGGTTGATCAGCGCCTGTTCGAGCTGGTCGGGATCGGCCTCCATCTCGACCGCCGGGCCGGCGTCCAGCAGCACCGCCTTGCGCTGTTCCAGTCGCACCACGCGTGCCAACACCTCTTCCAGCGCCATTGGCCGCTTGCTCGGCGCAGGCAACCTTGCCAGCGAGGTGTAGCCGGCCATGAAGCGCGACAGCGCCTCGGCTCGGTCGCCGATGAGGCCGAGGCCCTCTCCCAGATCCTCGCGCCAGTCCTCGGGCAGCGGCTGCTGCGCCATCAGGCTGTTCAGCGTACCGGCCATCGACTTGATCGGCGCAAGCGAATTGTTGAGCTCATGCCCCAACACGCGGATCAGGCGCTGCCAGGCGGCACGCTCCTCTTCACGCAGCGCGCGCGACAGGTCGGTGATGACCAGAAGATCGTGTGGGCGCCCACCCTCGCGGAAAGTGGCGTGGCGCACGTCGAAGCGGCCGCTGCCGCCGGGAAAGGCACGCTTGACGGTGGCGGCGACCGGCACATCGAGGCAATCGAGCAGGCCGAGCTCGGCCGCGCTGCGACCGAGAAGTTCGTTGGCCCGCGACGCCAGCAGGCGTTCGCCGGCGGGATTGACCAGGCGCAGGCGATGCGCGTCGTCGAAGGTGAAGATGGCGATATCGCCGGCGGCGATCACCTTGCCGAGCAGTGCCGAGGTCTCCTCGACCTTGACCCGCTGCTCGCGCAAGGTCTGCGACAGCATGTTGATTTCCCACACCACCTCGCCGATGGCGTCGCGCCGCCTGGCGCGCGAACCGCGCAGACTGTAATCGCCCTCACGCAGCGCCTCCAGCAGGTTCGACAGCGTGTACAGCGGAAACACCACGCGGTTGCGCAACCGGTAGGCCAGGATCAGCGTGGCAAACACTACCACCGCGGCTACGGTCCAGAAGACGCTGTCCAGCACACCCCGGTGCCAGAGCAGCGCAGCCGCTGCCAGCAACGAGGGCACCGCCACCACCAGCGCACCCACGAACACGCGCGCCTCGTAACTCGTGCCGCGGCCGGGGGTGGATTGCCAGGGAGATCGTCGGGAGGGGGGCAAGGGGGGTCTCTGGAGACGGTTTTCAGTGTTCGGTGTTCAGTGTTCAGTGTTCAGTTCTCAGACTTGAAGACCGAGCGCAGAAAACGGGCTGAACTCTCCTTTGGATGCAGACCTTCATACTCCGGATCGAGCCAGGATTGCCAGCATCGATTCGCAATCGGTGGTGCGCGCATCTGAAAACTGAACACTGAAAACTGAAAACCCCAGGCCGCTAAGCGGCCTGGATCCCATACTTCTCCAGCCGCCGATACAGCGCCGGCCGGGACAGGCCGAGCATGTCGGCGGCGTGCTGGATGTTCCCCTCGCAGCGGTCCATGGCATTGCGGATCATCGCCTGCTCCGCCTCCTCCAGGGTCATCGAGCCCAGGGCGACCTTTTCGACGGCGGAATCGGCGGCCACCGCAGGCGCGCCGACGTCGACCTGCTCGATCACGCTGCCCTGTGTCATCAGCACGGCGCGCTCGATCACGTGTGACAGCTCGCGCACATTGCCCGGCCAGGCGTACCGCTCCAGAAGGAGCAGCGCCGAAGGCGAGAAGCGCAGGTCCTCGCGTTGGTAGCGGCGCCCTGATCGACGCAGGAAGGCCTCGGCCATGGGCACGATGTCCTCACGACGTTCGCGCAATGGGGGCAGCCGCAGTTCGACCGTATTCAACCGGTACAGCAGGTCCTTGCGGAAGGCGCCTCGCGCGACTTCGGCGGCGAGGTCGGCGTTGGTCGCGGCAAGCAGACGCACGTCCACCTTGAGCGTGCGCGAGGAACCGACGCGCTCCAGCTCGCCATCTTCCAGCACGCGCAGCAGCTTGGGCTGCTGCGACATGGGAATGTTGGCAATCTCGTCGAGAAACAGGGTGCCGCCGTCGGCCAGTTCGAAGCGCCCGATGCGATCGCTACGGGCGTCGGTGAAGGCACCCTTGACGTGGCCGAACATCTCCGACTCGAACACGCTTTCGGCGATGCCGCCCATGTTGACCTTGATCAGCGACTGCCCGGCGCGCCGCGAGGCGCGGTGGATGAGATCTGCGATCACCCCTTTGCCTGTGCCGTTCTCGCCGAGGATCAGCACGTTGGCGTCCGACGGCGCCACCCGCTCGATCATCGCCAGCACCGGCCGCATGGCGGCCGAACGGGCGATGAACTCACCCTCACCCTCCTCGCGCAGCAGTGCATTCTCGGTACTCAGCCGGGCTTCGCGGCGACGCGCCTGACCGAGCGCCACCTGGTTGCGCAGTACCGAGATCAGACGGCGGTTCTCCCACGGCTTCTCGATGAAATCGCCGGCGCCGCGGCGCATGGCCTCCACCGCGATATCGATGGTGGCCCATGCAGTCATCACCACCACCGGAAGCTCACCCTCGATGTCGCGCAGCTTCTCGATGAGGTCCAGGCCCTCCTGCCCCGAGGTGGTATCGCGGCTGTAATTCAGGTCGATCAGGGCGGCATCGAAGGCGTCCTTGCCGATCGCTTCCGTGGCCTCGGCGGGCGAGCTGACGGTACGACAGGTGAAGCCCTCGGACTTGAGCAGCAGGCGCAGGGCCTGCAGCACGTCGGGCTGGTCGTCGGCGACCAGGATGTGGGGGCGCCGGCTCATGCCGCGGAATCCTGCTTCTGGCCGCTGATCCAGCCGTCCTGAAGCTCGATGGTGCGCTGGCCGCGTGCCGCGTACTCCGGATTGTGGGTGACCTGCACGATGGTCATGCCATCGCGATTCAACTCCTCCAGCAGGTCCATGATCATCCTGCCCTGACTGGTGTGCAGGGCGCCGGTGGGTTCGTCCGCCAGCAGCAGGCGCGGCCGGGTGATGACCGCGCGCGCCACTGCCACCATCTGCTGCTGGCCGCCGGAAAGCTGGCGCGGAAACAGGTCCTTCTTGCCGACGATCTGGAAACGATCGAGCATGTCGGCGACCCGGGAGCGCCGCTCGTCGGATTTGATGTCGCGATAGGAAAGCGGCAGGTCAAGATTCTCGTAGACGGTGAGGTCATCGATCAGGTGGTACTGCTGAAAGATGAACCCCACGTTGTCGCGTGCGAAGGCATTGCGGTCGCGCGCACCCATGCGGTGGATCTCGGCATCGCCGAAACGGTACTGGCCCTGCCAGTCGGCGTCGAGCAGGCCGAGGATGCCGAGCAGGGTGGATTTGCCGGAACCGGACGGTCCGATCACGCTCAGGAACTCGCCCTCGGCGACACTGAGCTGGATGTGACGCAATACCCAGACCCGACCCGCCTGCAACGGGTAAGATTTCTCGACATTACTGAGTTCAATCACGGATTCGACTTCCAGGATGATGGGATCATTCAACAGGATGCAACCAGCGTGCCGCATGGTGGGCAGCCGTCTGGTGCGGCTTGAATCCGACCGGACCCGCATCCAGTGTCCGTTTTCGGACACCCAGCCGTCCAGCCTGATCGTGCCATGAGCCTCGATCAGGCACGTCGCGCCTTCCTTGCCGGCGACCTTGCGCAGGTGCTGACCTTGACCGATGCGCTACTGGCTGGCAACGACCTCGACACCGAAGCACGCAGCCTGCGCGCCAACGCGCACATCAAGAGCGGCCAACTGGATGCCGCGATCGAGGATCTGGAGGTGCTGCAGCGACAGCTTCCCGAAGATCCGCGTTTTCAGCGCGCCCTGGCCACCACACTCAACGCACGCGGCTCGCGCCGTCTGCGCGCCGGGGATCTGGAGCATGCCCGCCACGACCTGATGGACGCGCTGGTCCTGCTTCCGGAATACGCGCCCGCCATGTTCAATCTGGCCCTGCTTTTCCAGGCCCAGAACGACGATCCCCGTGCCGTCCAGACTCTGACCCGACTGCTCGAAATCAGCCCGGACGACACCGAGGCGCGCCTGCTGCTCGCCGAGCTTCTCCTGCCGAGCGACATGGAAGCTGCCGCGCGCTGGCTGACGCCCATTCCCGACAACCTGCCGGACGATCTGCGCCTGCGTGCCGCCAAGGTCGCTGCTCGCGCCAGCATGCCGCGCCTGACCCTGCGCCTGCTGCATCCGCTGCCACCGGAATCCGGGAGCGCGGTGGCGGCACTCGAAGCAGCCCGGGAGCTGGCATGCAACCACCACCTCAAGCCGGCACGCGAAATATCCCTGGCGGTCTTCACCGCCAGCGGCGAGGGACGACACGCTCCCGGCCTGCGTGGCCTGTTGCAGGCTCATCTGTCCCTGCCGCCGGTGCCGGAGGATCAGCATTGGGTGGACCACGCACGCGAAGGCTTCCAGCAAGGCCTTTCCGAACTGCACAGGCAACTCACTCCAGCGCGCCTGTCGAAGATGGCACCGAGCTTCGACCAGCTGGTGTGGAGCAATTTTCTGCTCGCCTACCACGGGCGGGACGATCGCGAGCTGCAGGAGAACTACGGCCGCCTTGTCGCGCGCTGCCTGACCACCTTTCGCCCCACGCTCATGGAGGCCATTGGACCCGGAACGAACGGGCGGCGCATCGGATTCGTCGGCTCATGCTTCCGCAACTGTACCGCGGGCCATTACTTCGGCGCATGGCCACGCGCCTTGAGTGAGGCCGGCTACGACGTGAGCGTGTTCCAGTTGGGGCCACGCTACGATGAGTTCACCGACCGATTCGCAGCGGGCTGCTCCAGCTTGGCGCGCTGGGACGAAGGTCTGGACGCGCTGGCCGATACGCTGCACGAGGCAGCGTTCGACCTGATCATCTATCCGGAGCTGGGCATGGACATGCGTGTGATTCCATTGGCCTCGCTGCGCCTTGCGCGGCGCCAGGCATGCGCATGGGGCCATCCGGTAACCAGTGGGCTGCCCAACATCGACGCCATGCTGTCCTGCGCCGAGATGGAACCTGCCGACGCGCAGTTTCACTATAGCGAGCGTTTGCACCTGCTTCCCGGAATCGGCAGCCACTACCTGCCTCCACCGGCCGCCCCGCCACGGTCGCGCGAGGACCTCGGCCTTCCTGCCGAGCGCGTGCTCGGCCTGTTCCCGCAAAGCCCATTCAAGATCCACCCGGACAACGACGCCGTGCTCGGCCAGATTGCTGCCGCCGTTCCCGACCTGACCTGGGTGTTGTTCGGAGGCGAGTCGCCGGGCATGACGCACGCGCTTCGCAGTCGTGTCGAACGTGCGCTGGAATCGGCCGGCGCCAATCCCGCACTCCAGCTGCGAATACTCCCTCTGACAGACCGACCGCACTATCTCGCGGTCAATCGGGCCTGCGACTTCATGCTCGACACGTTGCACTGGTCGGGCGGCAACACCAGCCTCGACGCACTGGCCAGCGGACTGCCCATCCTCACCTGCCCCGGGCGGTTCATGCGCGGCCGCCAGAGCGCGGCCATGCTGCGCCTGATCGGCATGGACGAATTGATCCACCCCTCTCCGGAAGGCCTCGCGGAAGCGGCGATTGCCCTGGCCGGCGATGCCGCCCGGCGCCGTCAGTTGCGCAGCACCATCGACGCCCACAAGGATGCGCTGTTCCAGCGCGACGATGCGCTGCTGGCATTGCCGGAAACCATCGAGACCATGCTCGCGGGCTAGGGAACCTCTGAACAAGTCCTCGCGCGCGCGGACTTGTTCAGAGGTTCCCAAATATTGATCCACCTCGATCTCGCCGCTACGCTTCGCGTTCAGGACCAAACGGAGACCGCTCGCATGGCGCGTGCATTGATGCTCGGCTTCCTGTTGCTGACCGGCAACTCGGCGACCGCCCTCAGCCCGGCCGCCTATCCCCACCTGATGGAGTTTGGCGACGCACTCGCCGCGTATCAGCGCGGTGACCTGGTCGAGGCACGCGTCGCCTTTCGTCACCTGGCCGAACTCGGCCATCCCGAGGCGCGCTTCAATCTCGGCGTCATGCTGCTCAAGGGCGAGGGTGGCGAAACCGATGAAGCGGAAGCCCTCGCGTGGATGCGCTGGGCCATGCAGGATGGCGATGCAAGTGCAGCGCAAGCCATGCCAACCGTCGAGGCTGCCCTGTCGCCCGCACAACAGCTCTCGGCTGGCGTAACACTCGAGCGCTTGCGCGCCACGCACGACGCCGTCGCGATGATGCATGCGAAGCCCTTACGCCATGCCAGCGAAGGCTGCCTGGTCGAGCACATGCAACGCTCGCCGCCCCAATACCCGGATCAATCCGCACGCGAGCGCCAGATCGGCTATGCCGTCCTGCATTTCCTGGTGAGCCCCGAAGGCAACGCCGATGCGGTACATGCCATGCCGACCCTGATCCGCGACGATCGCTTCGCGGAACCGGCGCGGCGCGCGGTGCGTCGCTGGCATGCGCATGCATGCCCGGCGACGGGCTACCGCCACTTGACCCAGGTGATCACGTTCGATCTCCACGGCCGCAGCGGTTACTCCGATGCCGCCCTCGCCTGGGCACAGGACATCCTCGATTCGGCGCGCAACGGCAATCCGGCGCACGCCTACGTCGTGGCCGAGCTCGATGCACGCCTGGACGGCCTGTTTCAGCTCGAACCCGCGGAACGCGGCCTGCTGATGCAGAGCGCGGCGGTCGCCGGGATGGCGGAAGCCCGTTACGCGCTGAGCGAGCAACTTGCCCGGTCCATGCCCGATCACGCCGCCCGCTGGGAAGTACTTGCGGCAAGGCAGGGATTCGCGCCGGCGCTGGTAGCCGTGACACGCCGGAACGACCTGCACGCCGACGCGCGGCGGGAAGCGTTGATTCGCGCCGCGCGGGAGGGCTTCCTCCCGGCCGTGCTGCTGGGCGTGCGCCGACTGGCCACCCATCCGCTCGATGAAGAACGCGACGGCGTGTTGGCCTTGTCGTTGACGTCGAACCTGCCCTCGCAGGTGCTCCGTAGCGATCCCTCGATGGCGCAAGCCCATGCGGCGGCTCTGGCCGAGAATGGACGCTTCAAGGAAGCCGTCGAATGGCAGCAGCGCGCACTGCGCGTGGGCCGGCGCCTGAACAGCGCCTGGCCGCCTATCGCGCCGGCCACGCCTGGCGCGATGGCTCACTTGTCCGAGCGGACGAATTCGATAGCGACGGGCATGCAAGCCCCTGAACCGCCGCGACTTCTGCGGGAACGTACGGCACCCATCCTGGTTGCCGGATGCGCGACCGCCCGTCCGCGTCGGGGCCGCGCCCGCTGTTGACTGGCGATGCGGCGCGGCGCGCTGCACAATCGCGCATGAACGGCCTTCCGGCGCGCGGGAACGAAGGCGCGCAGGGGCCGGTCGCTTGGCTGTCCACTCTCCGGAAACTCAACCATGCGTACGGTCCTCGGCCTTGCCCTTTCCTCCTTCGCTCTCGGTGCCACGGCTGAGGACCCCGACTTCTCGCTGACGGTTTATTCAAGCGCCCAGCCGGGCCAGATCGACATTCAGCGACTTGCCCAGTACGGCGACAACCTGCCCGGCTATGCCCTGGTCCGCGACGAACGCACGATGTCTCTCGCCCGCGGCCGCCAGGAACTGCGCTTCTCCGATGTGGCCGCACGCATGGACCCGACCACGGTCGGTTTCCTGTCGCTCACCGACGGTGCCGGCACCCGCGTCATCGAGCAGAACTACCAGTACGACCTGGTCTCCGGCAGCAAGCTTCTGGAGCGCTATCTGGGCGAGACCATCCGCGTGGAGCAGGTCCGCGGCGACAGCTTGGAGCGCCTGAGCGGCGAGCTCCTTTCGGCGCAGAACGGCATCACCCTGAAGCTGGACTCCGGCGAGATCGCCACGCTGACCAGCTGGAGCGCCATCCGCTATCCGTCCCTGCCCGGCGGCCTGATCACCAAGCCCACGCTGGTGTGGCTGGTCGATGCCGCGCGCGCCGGCAACCACAAGGTGCGGGTGAGCTACCAGGCGCAGGGGCTCACCTGGTGGAGCGACTACAACGTGGTGATGGACGAGAGCCAGGGCTGCCGCATGGACATGGGCGCCTGGATCACCCTGGTCAATCAGTCCGGCGGCAGCTTCCCCAACGCCCAGCTCCAGCTGGTAGCGGGCGAGGTGCGCCGCGCGCCGGCCGCGCCGCAGGCCTACCCCATGCGCGTACGCGCAGAGTTGGCGGCGGCACCGATGGTGGATGACGGTTTCCAGCAGTCCGAGCTGTTCGAGTACCACCTGTACACGCTGGGCCGCCGTACCGACCTGCCCAACAACGCCACCAAACAGATCGAGCTGTTCCCCACCGCCACAGGCGCGACATGCAGCAAGCAACTGGTGTTCACCGCGTCGCCCGAAGTGCGCACCTTCTGGGGCGGACCCAATACCCAGCAGGGGTTCGCCGCCACCCGCCGCGGCGAGGTCGGCGCCTTCCTCGAGTTCGAGAACCGCGAGGACAATCGGCTCGGCATGCCGCTGCCGGCCGGCCGCGTGCGCGTCAACCAGATGAGCAAGGACGGCAGCCTGGAGTTCATCGGCGAAGATGTGATCCGCCACACACCGCGCAACGAGAAGCTCAGTCTCAAGCTGGGCACCGCTTTCGACATCGTCGGCGAACGCCGCCAGACCGACTTCCGCGTCGACAGCAAGGCGCGCTGGATCGAGGAAAGCTTCGAGGTCGAGGTGCGCAACCGCAAGAAGGAAGCGGCGCGCGTGGTGGTGCGTGAGTACCTGTACCGCTGGAGCAACTGGACCATCAGGTCCGAGAGCATGAAGTACGTCAAACGCGACGCGCAGACCATCGACTTTCCGGTCGACATCCCCGCCGATGGTGAGGTCAAGGTGACCTATACCGTGCGCTATACCTGGTGAAGCGTGTCGGGTCCGTTGCGGTGCATCAAAGTTGCGGTAGTGAAAGCAGCGCGATAAATGCCTTTAGCGCGCCGTTCGTGACAGAAGCGCGATTCAAGACCGGTTCACCGGCACCGGCATAGCGTCCCCTTGCGCGGATCAAAGCGCTCCTGCGCCTCACGATTCGCGTCCGGACCTCCAGCGCGGCTGGCCGGATCGATGCGACGCAAGGCCGCCAATGTCGGCTGTCGCACAGAACAACGGACCCGTTCCGTCCCATGCTTGGAGGTCCTCGCCCCCAACCTGAAAGGAGATCGCCATGCGAATCACTGCCACTGTCATGGCTGTCCTGCTCGCACTCCCCGGCGCTGCACTGGCCGGTCGACAGGACGCGGAAATCGCCCTTACCGAAGCCCGCGCCTCGGTCGGTGCCGCGCAACGTGCTGGTGCCGTCGAACTGGCCGGCATCGAACTGAAGACGGCGCGCGACATGCTGGCCCGCGCTGAGGCCTCGATGGAACGGCGTCGCTGGGACGATGTCGAGCGCGAAGCTTCCATGGCCCGTGCCGACGGTCGCCTTGCAGAGGCGCGCACACGCCAGTACCGCGCCGAACGAAGCGCGGCCGAACTTGAAGCTGCTGTCGAAACCCTTCGCAGGGAGCTTCAGCGGCAGGGAGGTGGATCATGAACCGCAACCTTTTTAAAGTCGCCGCACTGCTTGCATGCGCACTGCTGATCTCGGCATGTGCCTCCACGCCCAAGGGCCCACCTTCGGAAGTCGTCCGGCTGCAGATGCAGCTCGACAGCATGCGCGCGGACAGTCGCATCGGCCCGTACGCCGATATCGAGCTGCGCGAAGCGCAGCGGGTCGTCGATGCGCTGGCCACCGATGCCCGGCGGCTGCGCAAGGACGATTACGACTATCGCCTGTACATGGCCGATCGACTTGTCCAGATCGCAGAGGCCGAAGGCCTGGCCCGCCACGCCGGAGAACGCACCGAAGCACTGTCACGTGAGCGCGAACACATGCTGATCCGCGCCCGTGAGGCAGAGGCTGACCGGGCGCGCCGTGACGCACGCTCCGCCCAGGCCATGGCGGAGGCCGAACGCCTGCGCGCCGAACAGGAACGCCATCGGGCAGAACTGGGTCGCAGCGAAGCGGTACGCGCACGCGACGAAGCACGCGATGCCCAGGCCATGGCGGAGGCCGAGCGCCTGCGCGCCGAAGAGGAGCGACTGCTGGCGCAACGTGCGCGTGCGGATGCCGAGCAGAAGCAACTGGAAGCGCAGCGTGCCCGCGAGGAAGCCGAGCACGCTCAGCGCCAGCTTCAGTCGCTGCAGGCCCAGTTGGCCGATCTCGAGGCGCGGCAAACCGATCGCGGCCTGGTGGTGACCCTGGGCGATGTCCTGTTCGAGGTCGACCGTTCCGAGCTCAAGCCGGGGGCCGCGCGCAATCTCGACAAGCTTGTGGCGGCACTCACCGACCATCCACAGACGCGTGTCGAAATCGAAGGCCACACCGATTCGACCGGAAGCCCCGAGTACAACCTGGGCTTGTCGGAACGTCGCGCCAACGCGGTGCGCGCGTACCTGATCGGCGGCGGCATCGATCCGGCGCGTCTTTCGGCGCGTGGTCTCGGACTCGACTTTCCGGTCGCCACCAATGCCACGGCCGAAGGACGCCAGCAGAACCGCAGGGTGGAGATCGTCATCGAGCAGCACGATCCCCGCATTTCCCAGCACTGACCCGGCGTGAACTGCTGAAGGCAGTCCGTGGGGTCACCCGCAACCGGGCAGGCGAGGGACGCCTGCCCGTTCTTTGAAAACGCCCAAGCCGCGACCGCCCTCGTGCATCCACCTTGCGTCCCCGCAACAACGCGGTAGCCCGGGTAAGGCCGTAGGCCGCACCCGGGATGGCGCTTCATCGCCAGCATTGGCGGTCGCCGATGTCCCGGGTGCGCTTCGCTTACCCGGGCTACTGGCTGCGCCGAAGAGCGAACCGCCGGTTTCCATCGGTGCCGCGCGCCCCGATCAGTACTGCAAGGCCACGCCCAGCAACGCACAGATTGCAAGTGTCGCAAGCACGCCCAGTCGCGTTGCGAACAGCAACAGCAGCGCCAGCGCCGACAACGCCACGGCAGCGAAGTCGACGCTTCCCGGCACTGGCAGGTGCATGTCGAGCCCCGCACCCACCACCTGGAAGCGCTCAGCGAACATGACGTTCAGGGCGAACCACAGCGCCAGGTTGGCGATGACACCGACCACCGCCGCGGTGATCGCCGCCAGCGCGGCGGCGAGCGCGCGATGATGACGCAGCTTCTCCACGTAGGGCGCCCCGGCGAAGATCCACACGAAGCAGGGCAGGAACGTCACCCAGGTGGTGAGCAGCGCGCCCAGCGTGCCCGCCAGCAGTGCCTGCTCCATGCCGGACTGGCGCATGGCGCCGAGGAACCCGACGAACTGGGTGACCAGGATGAGCGGGCCCGGCGTGGTCTCGGCCAGGCCCAGTCCGTCGAGCATCTCGCCCGGCTGCAACCACCGGTAATGCTCCACTCCCTGCTGCGCCACATAGGCCAGTACCGCGTAGGCGCCACCGAAAGTGACCACCGCCATCTTCGAGAAGAACACGCCGATCTGGGTGAACACATGGTCGCCGCCGAGCGTGCCGGCCAGCAGTCCCAGGGTCACGCCCCACAGCAGCAGACAGGTTGCGGCAGCTCGGCGCGTGCCCGGTCGCACGACCGGTTCCACCGGGCCCGGGTCGCCGTGCCCGGCATCGCCGCGCAACCAACGCGCCGCCAGCCAGCCGAGCAGACCGGCGCCCAGCACCACCAGCGGAAACGGCAGATTGAAGGCGAACAGGGCGATGAAGGCGGCAAGCGCGAGCAGCGGCTTCAGCACCCCACGCAAAGTGCGCGCGGCGATGCGCAAAAGCGCCTGCAGCACGATCGCCAGCACTGCGGCCTTGAGCCCGAAGAACAGCCCCTGTACCAGGGACAGATCGCCCAGCAGCACGTACAACCAGGACAGGACCATGATGCACAGCGCGCCGGGCAGGATGAACAGCATCCCCGCCACCACGCCGCCGCGCACCCCGTGCAGCAGCCAGCCGACGTAGGTGGCGAGCTGCATCGCCTCGGGGCCCGGCAGCAGCATGCAGTAGTTCAGCGCATGCAGGAAACGCGGCTCGTCGATCCAGCGCTTCTCGTCCACCAGCATGCGATGCATGAGGGCGATCTGCCCGGCCGGCCCGCCGAAGCTCAGCCAGCCGAGCCTCCACCACAGGGCCAGGGCCTCGCGGAACGGGATGTCAGGCGTCGCGGCCCCGCCGTGCATGACCGGAGTCTACAATGCGCGGCGCCCCCGCCGGCCATGACCAATAGCCGGCGACCTGGACTGTCGCTTCTGCTACTTTTCCACACCCATTGCTTACCGTCCGTTCGACAAGGAGCCCTGACATGTTGCGCCACCTGTATACGCTGTCCCTGGTGCTGGCCATCGCGGCCTGCAGCCGAGAGGAAGCACCCGCCGTCGTCGAGAAGGTGTCGCCCGACACCGGCGACAATCCGTTCCTGGTCCACGTGCCGGCCGCCACGCCCTACTTCTTCGCCACCCGCCAGGCCCTCGACAAGGACCTTGCCCTGGAAGTGATGAAGCGCAGCGGCTACGACCGGGCCAGCGTCAAGGCGCAGATCGCCGACCTTCGCGCCACGGCCGGCGAGGACGTCGGCAAGTTCCTCGACATGGCCGATGCCATCATCGACGAGATCGGCGAATTCGCCGATGCCGCGACCTACGAGCGGCTTGGCACCAAGGTCAATCCGCACATGGCCGTGTACGGCATCGGTCTGATGCCGGTGGCGCGCATGGAAATCGCCGACCGCGCACGCTTCTCGGCCTTCCTCGACCGCGTTCTAAAGATCGTCGAACTGGAACCGGTGCGCCTGCCCCACGGTGACCGCTCCCTGCTCCGCTTCGAAGTGGAAACGGTGGCCATCCTGATCAGCATCGGCAACAGCGATGTGGTGCTGACCGCGGCGAAGACCGATGCCGAGGCCAGCATGATCGCCCTGCTGCTTGGCGACGCGCCTCCGGCACGAAGCCTCGCCGATGCGGGCACCCTGCAGGCGCTGGAACGCGAGCACGGCTTCACCCCGTTCATGCTCGGGCGCATCGACAGCGCCAACCTGCTGGCCGAAATCGAGAAGCCAAGCGTGCGCCTGGTCGAAGCGTTCGATGCCAGCGAGTTGTTCTCCGGCGAACACTGTCGAGACGAACTCCACGCCATGGCCGCGCGCTTCCCCGGCATGGCGTTCGGTTCGCGTCGCTTCGACGCCGACGTCAGGGAAATGAGCATGGTGTTCCTCACCGACGCCGAACTTGCGGCCGACTTCGCCACCCTGCCGTCCCCGGTTCCCGGACTCGGCGCCGGCGGCGGACTGGCCAGCATCGGCTTCGGCATGCAGCTTCCCAAGCTGGCGTCGCTGTTCAGCAAGTGGGCCGGTGCCCTGTCCTCCAGGCCCTATGCCTGCGAGAAGCTGGCGGAACTCAATCAGATGGCCGACGGCCTGCGCCAGGCAGCCGCCAACCCGGTCCTGCTGATGGCCGGTCCGGCGGCGAGCGGCATCCTCGTTCGCCTAGAGCGCCTCTCGCTGGACGACATCAGCGAGCCGGATGTCGAGGGCGTGCTGACGCTCGCCTCGCCTTCACCACAGGCATTGCTGGCGATGGGCAGCGGCTTTCTGCCGCCCCTCGCGGGAATGAACGTGACCCCCGGTGGCGACGCCGTGGCGGTTCCTGCCGACCTGCTGCAAGAGCCCGTGCGCACAGCCTTCCTTGCCCTGGACGACAAGGCGCTGGCGCTGGCGGTCAACAGCAAGGACGGCACGGCGGCGCGGCAGGCGTTGGCAGCACCGGCCGGGCCCGCCGACCTGCTCCTGCACATGCACTTCCGTGGCGAGATCTATCGCCTCATCGCCGATGCCATGGCGTCGGCGTCGCCCGACGACCCCCAGATGCAGCGCATGGCCGCCGATTTCCGACGCAATGCCGACATGTTCGAGTCCGGCGACATCAACATCCGTACCACCGCCAAGGGTGTGGAAATGGAAGTCGTCACCCGCATGCGCTGACCACCGTTCGTGTGGCGCGGCCCACTCGGGCCGCGCCACGTCCCCCGGGAATCCCGGCATGCCGCTTCGAACCTGGCTGTCTGTCCTTCTGCTGGTCTGCCTGCCCTGGCACCCGGCGGGTGCCGACGAAATCCGCGTCGGCCTGGTGCTGGGAGGCGGCGGCGCGCGCGGCATCGCCCATATCGGCGTACTCAAGGTACTGGAGCGCGAACGCGTTCCCATCCACGCCATCGCCGGTACCAGCATGGGCGCCGCCGTTGGCGCGCTGTACGCATCCGGCTACAGCGCCGAGGAACTGGAAACCATCATCGGCGCCATCGACTGGCGCGACGCCTTGCGCGACGGCCCGCCGCGCGGCGACCTGCCGATGGCACGCAAGGAGGAAAGCCTCCGTGTGCTGGCCGACATTGAAATGGGTTACGGCGAGGGTCGCCTGAAACTGCCGCGCGGCGTGTTGCAGGGACAGAACCTGCAGGTTCTGCTGCAGCGCCTGTTCCTGCGCGCAGGCGACGTTGGCCATTTCGACGAACTGCCCATTCCGTTTCGTGCGGTCGCAGCCGACATCGTCACCGGCGAGGCGGTGGTGTTCGAACGCGGCGCCCTGCCCGAAGTGGTACGAGCCAGCATGTCGGTGCCGGCCGCCTTCCAGCCCATTCGTATCGACGGTCGTCTGCTGGTCGATGGCGGCGTGGTCGACAACGTGCCGGTGGACGTGGCGCGCGCCATGGGTGTCACCCACCTGATTGTCGTCGACGTGGGCGAGCCGCTGCTGCCCGAGGAGCACCTGAACTCGCCGCTCTCCATCACGCTGCAGATGGTGTCGGTGCTGATGCATGCGCAGACGCAACGTCGGCTGGAAAGCCTGGGCGAGCGCGATGTGCTGATCCGGCCGGAACTCGGCGACATCGGCTCCACCCAGTTCGACCGCGCCGCGGACACCCTGGCTCCGGGCGAAGCGGCGGCAGAGGCTGTCATCGACCACCTGCGCAGCCTGGCTCTTTCGCCCTCGGACTACGCGCGCCACCGCGCCGCCCGCGGCCGGCCCAGGGACGAATTGCCGGTGGTGGAGTTCGTGCGCGTCAATGCCAACCACAGCCGCACCGCGCGCCTGGTGGCCGCGCGCATGTCTGCGCTGAGCGGCAAGCCACTCGACCTCGACGCACTGGAAGCCGGCATTGCGGCCGCCTACGGCGATGGGCGTTACGAGCGCATCTCCTGGCGCATCGTAGAGGACGATGCCGGCCGCACCGGCATCGAGATCCTGCCGGTGGACAAGGGCTGGGGACCTACCCTGATCCGCTTCGGATTGCAGCTTTCCGACGATTTCCGCGGCAACAGCAGCTACCAGCTCTCGGCGGAAGGTTCCACGCCGGGCTGGGGCGAGGGATTGCTGCAGGGCCGCGCCAGCATCGGCCGTCTTACCAGCCTGGAAGGCGAGTACTACTCGCCCTTCGGCTTCACCGGCCAGTACTTCCTGCAGCCTTATGCGGGCGTACGCGCCACCAATATCCCGCTGAGCCTGGGAGATCGCGAAATCGCAAGGCTGCACCAGGATCGCGCTTTCATCGGCGTCCGGGTCGGTTGGGACGCAACGCATGCCACGCGTCTTGGCGCAGGCATCGAACGCGGCCGCGACCGCGTGCGCCAGCGCATCGGCGCGCCCGGTGGCTTCGACCCCTTGTCCAGCCCTTACGGCGCGATAGTGATCGGCCTCACTCACGACACCCTGGACAACAGCGTGTTTCCAGGTTCCGGGCAGCGCCTGGACCTGCGCAGCGAGATCTATCGCCCCGCGCTTGGCTCGGAAGACAGCGAAGAGGTCTTTCGCCTGGCCTGGAACGCCGCCGGCCGCTTCGGCGCCACCCGCGTCCTCGGCGGCGTGCGCGTTTCGCACGCCAGCCGCGACAATGCCGTGCTGCAGGGATTCGACCAGCTCGGCGGGCTCGGCAACCTCTCAGGCTATGGCGAGAACGAACTGCTCGGCTCGCAACTGTTCCTGGCGCGCGGCCTGTTCTATCGGCCATTCAGCGACGCCGAGCGCCTGTTCAGCCTGCCCGCCTACTACGGCATCAGCCTGGAGGCCGGCAACGTCTGGCAAGACCAGCGCGCGGTGAGCATCGATTCCCTGATCTACGCCGGCAGCATCTTCACCGGCATCGAAACCCCGCTCGGCCCCATGCTGATCGGCTACGGCCGCGCCAGCAGCGGCCGCCACGCCTTCTACATCGCCTTCGGCAACGTGATTCGGGGTGTCCGATAATCGCGATGCAGTCCCCTCACACTCCTCGCCTGCGCGGGGGACCCCTTGATCAACGCAGCATGTGAATCAGGAATCACAGAAAAATGGAGCCCACGGACGAAATGTCGACGGGAACCAGGGGAGAGCCTTGTCAGTCGACGAGCGCCTCGTGAGATTCATGTCAAGGGTGAATGCAATTCATGAGTTTTCGACTGCGCGACCTGACCTGCGATGACCTGTCCCTGCTGGAGCGCTGGCTTCGCGCCGCGCACGTGCGCAGCGCCTGGGGCGATCCGGAGGAAAATCTGCGCATGCTCGAGGAACCGCCGCCGGAAGGTAGCGGACGGGCGGTCTTCGAGGTCGACGGGCGAGCGGTGGGCCTGGTGCTCTGGCAGCATCCCACACGGGAGGAGCTGGATGAGGCCGGTCTGCTCGACATCCCCACCGGCGCGATCGACATCGACATCATGATCGGCGAGGCGGATGCCATCGGGCAGGGGTTCGGGCCGCAGGCCATCGACCGCGTTGCCAGTGTTGCTCTGTCCAATCCGGCGGTCCCATTCGTGATGGGTTGCGCGGAAATGGACAACCTGGCCTCGCAGCGGGCCTTCGGCAAGGCCGGTTTCCGCAGGGAGCGCACGTTTGGCGACGGGCCGGATGGACTGCAAGTGCTGATGGTGCGCGACAGGGAATCTGAAGGGGCGTGAGGGATCTGCGGGAATTCCCTTCCGAGGTGTTGCGGCTGGGCGCGACGCAGCGCCCTGTGTTCCCCGCGTCGCCGGTTCGATGCCGCCGGGCGCCCCAGGACGGCGCACAAATCGGCGAATCGTTGCCGTGTTGTCCAGCCAGCCGTGGGTTGCCGGGGCAACCTGGTGCGCCGCGCGCAACATCTGGTCCTTGGCCCGGCGGGTAAGCATCAGAAGCTCGGTTGATGGTGAGGAGCTGTCGAGGCCGGCGCAGCCGGATCGAGACAGCATCTCGCACCACTCGAGCCATTCGCCGTTCGGTTGCCCGCGCCCTTCGAGACGTGCGCCGACTTGATCAAAGGTTCCCTACTGGCGTCTCCGGCTCAAGGCCCATGCGGAATCGTTTCAGATCCCGCAGCGGTCCGAGTGTCCATCCACCCCAGCGGCCTCCCGCCTCCCTCGATTCGATCCAGTCGAGATCATTCAATGACAGGTTGCGGCGACAGGACTCGGCATGGCGCCGGCACCACACTTCGGCCGATCGGAAAGCCGACTCCGCGCACCCTGAATCCGCGCAGGCCAGACCCGCCGCACGCAGGTCCGGTCCGTGCAGCAGCCAGTTCAGGATGCCGACCATCTCCTGTTGAGCGTTTACATCCAGATTCCGCCCTGGGTCGGGCCTACCCTGCGACACCACCTCATGCAGGCGTTCGAGGGTGCCACGATCGGGCGCCAGCGCGGCGGGATCCTGCCCCCGCAGGCAGCGCGCCAGGGCGCTGAGCAGGGCCCTTCGATCCGGCGCCCGCAGACCTTGCGGTCGCGGTTCCTCCAGCGCAGGAAGTACGCGTGCAAGGTCCCGCTCGCGCTCGCCCGCCGGTCCGCTGCAGACCGGGCCCAACCAGCGCTCGGCCTGGCTGCGATCGACGCTTGGCCCGGACTGCACCACCACGAACAGGACCAGTAACGCCACCACCACCAGGGCGGGAACGGAGACTGCCGCGATCCCGGCAATGGCCAGGCTGCGGCGCAGCGCGTCGCGCCACTCCCAGCCGCTTCGTGCCCGCCGTCCGGTCCACACCAGCGCCAGCGCCAGCACCACCAGGACCATGATGATCCAGGCCTGAAGGCTCCAGTTCAGGGCGTAGCCCAGGATGTCCACTTCGCGGGAGTAGCTTCGGAATGGCATGACGGCGCAAGAATGAAAGTGAGCGGAGCGATCAGTGAGTTCTGGTCGCCAATTTCCCCTATCGAAGGCCATAGGAAAACGAGGACACCCGGCAATTGAGTGGCCCCGCCCAGAAAATGGGTATCCCGGTCCGAAGCCCAAGAGACCTCAAATCCCCGCCGCTTCTGTAGTGCCGAGCTTGCTCGGCACCGCCCCCGCGACGCACACCTTCACGCCTAAGCGGAGCAAGCTCCGCGCTACGAAAGGCCGATAACCCGCCGCACTCCTGTAGGAGCGGCTTCTGCCGCGACCGTCACGTCGCTCCGCAATGCATCGGGCGGGTCAAGCAAAGGACTCCGCACGATCGCGGCGCCGCTCGATCCGGTCCTTCATCGCCGCCAGCACCGGCGCGACGATGTCGGGATCGGCCGAGTCCGGGTGCCCGCAGGCGAACGGCGGCGCCGGGTTGTATTCGAGGCCGAGCTGGATCATCTTGGCCACGCGCTCGCCGGCCAGGGCCGCCACCACGGTCAGCGCAAGGTCGATACCCGCGGTGACGCCGCCGCCGGTGATGCGGTTGCGGTCGGTGACCACGCGGCCCGCGGTCGGGATCGCACCGAAATGCTTCAGCATGTCGACCGAGGTCCAGTGGGACGTGGCCTTGAATCCCTTCAGCAGTCCGGCGGCGCCAAGGATCAGCGATCCCGTGCAGACCGAAGTCACGAAGCGTGCATTCGCACCCTGAGCCTGCAGGAAGGCCATGGCGTCGGCGTCGTCATAGACGCTCTCCACGTGCGGTCCGCCGGGCACGCAGAGCACATCGAGCGCGGGACAGTCGGCGAACGTCGTGGTGGGAAGCACCCGTAGACCGGTATCGGACGTGATCGGATCAAGGCTGCCGGCCACCAGATGCACACGCGCGTCGGGCACGCGGGCGAACACCTCGAACGGCCCGGAAAAATCCAGTTGCGTCACACCCGGGTACAACAGAAAACCAATCTCGATCGACATGGGTATCTCCTTGGTACGTGATGAACTTGATGCGCCAGGCAGCCTCCCTACCGACAAAGACCCGGATCAAGAGGACCACACGGGCATCCGGTATACCATTCGAACGTGCTCGACGTCGCGTCCAACCCAAGGCTATCAGTGCAGGGCCAGATCCGGCGCCTGCCGTCGCCTTCGCTGCGACCCTGGATCGCCGAGCTTTGGGTGCAGCGCAGCGCAGTGCCGCACCTGCCGCGCATCGAGCACGTCCTGCCTACCGGCAACATGCACCTGGTCGTGCGGCTCGATGCGCCGCCGCTGCGGCTTTTCCCGAGAGACACGGGCACCAACCGGACCGTCGGTCACGCTGTGGTCGGCGGCGCACGAGAAACCTACTACGTTCGCGAGGTCGGTCCTGTCGCGGATTCGGTAGGCGCCGTGCTTCGCCCCGCTGCGGCGCGCGCACTGTTCGGCATGCCCGCTGACGTTCTTGCCGGGGAGCACGTGGAGTTGGGCGCTCTGTGGGGCGCGGCTGCCCGCGACTTGCGCCAGCGCCTTCTCGACGAGCCGCGGCCTGAGCGGCGCCTGGACTTCTTCGAGGCCGTCCTCGCTGCACGGCTGCAAGACGCCGACGCCATGCATCCGCTCGCGGCCGTGGCGCTGTCCGGACTCCGCGCGGGACATCGCATCGGGACACTGGTCGCCGCAAGCGGATACAGCCACCGCCACTTCGACGCAGTTTTCCGCGCCGCCGTCGGCCTCAACCCCAAGGCCCATGAACGCCTGCTGCGCTTTCGTGCGTTGCTGCGGGCGCTGCGCAGCCATCCGGCGCGCTCATGGGCCGAGCTCGCCCAGGATTGCGGCTACGCCGACCAATCGCACCTGATCCGCGAGTTTCGTCGTTTCGCTGGCGTGCCGCCCGGGACCTATTCCAGGCTGACACCCGCTGACCCGCATCACCTGCCGATCCAGCACTGACCCACGCCCGGCCCCGCCCGTGGTCAATTTTGTTCAATCCGGCCGCCAGGTGTCTTGCTAGGTTTCACGTTCCCCGATGAGAGCCGCGCTCATGACCATCCACGAAGTGTTCGCCTATCTGCATGTCCGCGATGCCAGGGCAGCCATCGATTTCTACCAGCGCGCCTTCGGCGCCCGCGAGCTGTTCCGGTTGACCGAGCCGGGTGGCCGCATCGGCCACGCCGAACTCGATTTCGGCGGCACCACCATCATGCTTTCCGACCCGTATCCCGAGTGCGGGATCGTCGGGCCGCAGGCCGACGCCGGCACCAGCGTCACCATCCACCTGCACGTGGATGATGCCGACGCGGCGATCGAACGCGCGATCGCCGCCGGCGCCCGTCTCGACCGCCCGCCGCAGGACGCGTTCTACGGCGAACGCAGCGGCAGCATCTACGACCCCTTCGGCCACCGCTGGCTGATCGGCCACAGCATCGAGGAGGTCACACCCGAGGAAATGCAGCGGCGCTATGACGCACTGTTCCAGATGGCGCAACCGGGTAGCGGGTGAAGCACGCCAGGTTTCAGATCAGTTGGCCGACCAGGCCCTGAATGAACGAAGACGACGACCCTCTCATCGCTCTTCGATTCGAACGGTGCCCGTGGTGCCGTCGACCTCGACGATAGCGCCATCGCGCAGCCGCTCCATGACGCGGTCGATGCCGATCACGCAAGGCTTGCCGTACTCGCGGGCGACAACCGCCCCGTGCTGCAACACGCCGCCAACTTCGAGCACGACGGCGGCAGCGTTGACGAACAGCGGGGTCCATCCGGGGTCGGTGGTGTAGGCGACCAGCACGTCGCCCTTTTCGACGCGCTTCTCGTCGGCGCGGCGCAGCACCTTCACCGGGCCGCGCGCCACGCCCGACGATACCGGCATGCCGCGCAACAGTCCCGGGATGTCGTCCAGCGCTGGTGGACGCAGGATGCGCCCGCGGGAATCGATCACAGGGGGGAACGTGCGCACGTGGGACAGCAACGTGCGGGTGAAGCGAGCGCGCGCCTCGCACAGGCTTCCAAGATCGAGCGACGGGTCATCCAGCGCGCGATCAATGTCCTCAATCTTCAGATCGAAGATGTGCCCGGGCGCGTCCAGCCTGCCGCGCTCCACCAGCCGTCGTCCCTCCGCCAGGGCGCGACGCCGCGCCAGGTGGTAGCCAAGAAGGTTGAGGTACTTCGGTGTATCGCGACTTCCCGCGAACAGTTCGTTGCGCCGGTAGATCCGGCGCAGCAGCGCGCGCCGCAGCGGTCCAAACCGGCCAAGCAGCGCCAGGTATGCCTGTTGGCGTTCGACGACGTGTTGCCGGTGCAGTGCTTCGGGATCGAGCGCACCCGCCACCACAAGCTGCGCCATCTGCTGGAGCATGAGTCGCGGATCGTCGCCATATCTCGGGCTTGCAAGGTCCATCTCCTGCGGACCGCGGCAGCCATAGCGGCTGACGAAATCATCCCAGGCCTGGAGAAACGCCTCCGGCATCCGCCGCCGTTCGATGCGCTCAGCCAGGTCCTGCAGATCATCGAACTCGGAGCGCTCGACGAGGCCGGCAAGTCGGTACAGGGCGATACCCATCTCGACGACCACGTTGCCCGGCACGCCGCGCTCGATCCTGTCCGCCAATGCGCATTCCTCCGCCGACGTCCGCCGGACGAGACTTCGCGGCGACAGTTGACCGACCACCAGCGCAGCCATCAGCGTGCCGACCGCCGCGCTGAAGATCGCTCCGGAACGGCGCTGGAGTTCGTCCAGCGACAGGTCTTCCCGCTCCAGGTCGCGCAGCGCACGCTCGACGCTGGCCACCTTCCGCTGATAGGCGCGATACGCGCGTTCGGGCGCAATCAGTGTCGTCAGCAGTTGCCACAGGAGTCCGCGAACACCCCACATGAACCGCGGCACGATCCAGAGCAGCCTGAGCCCAAGCCATTGCGGACGCCTGGCCGATCGATAGCGCTTGCGGTCGACGCTGCCGAGAATCTTCGACATCAGCATGTCGGTCGGCGCGCTGCTTCTTGCCAGCATCCGCGGCGATGCAATCCACAACAGCGGCGAGAGGTTCATGTACATGCGCGCGCCGGCGAACAGGAACATGGCCTCGCCAGGCGCCGGCTGGCGTCGACTTCGGCCAGTCCAGGCTTCGATGATCGTGGTGAAGCCGCGCTCCAGAATGTCGAGACCGAGCACGGAGACCGGCGCGTTGGTGGTCAGGCCTTTCGACAACGCCGCATCGGTGTACAGCCGCCTGCGCTCGCCTGGCGCCGTGGTCAGTTCACGTGGCAGCGGCACGTAGCGGGTGATGGGTCTGGCCTGCAACACGTGAAGTGCATCGTTGGCGTATGCCCACTCGATGTCCATCGGTCGTGCGAACAGCGCCTCGATGCCCACGATGAGATCGGTCAGTTCCGCCACCTGAGCGTCGCTCAGCGACAGCTCGCTCGACGCCCGCGATTCGGTCTCGCGCACGCCGCCGTCTTCGGCCAGCACGATCTCGATCTGCTTGGCACCCGCCTTTCGCTCGACAATCGCGCGCGTGACTTTGTCCACCACCCAGTGATCGGGCGTGATGCGTCCGGATACGACCGCCTCGCCGAGGCCCCAGCTGGCGTCGATGACGGCCTCGTCGTAGTCGTTGTTGATCGGGTTGAGCGAGAATCCGATGCCGGCGACTGCGCTGGCGAGCTGCCGCTGGACGATGACAGCCATGCGCGGCAGGGCGACATCGAGACCGCATTCGCGCTTGTAGGCGAAGACTCTCGCATCAAGCGCCGAGGCGCAGCACCTGCGGACCGCATCTTCCAAAGCGTGCCTGGGTACGCCGAGCAGGGTGGTATGGCCGCCGGCGAACGATGCCGACGGGCGATCTTCATCGGGCGCCGACGAGCGCACTGCGAAGCGTTCGCCGTCGCGGCGCGACAGGCATTCCCCGAGGTCCGCCAACGCCTGCCGCTGCGCGGAGGTCCACGCGAGTACGGCCACCAGGGCCTTGAGCGCGGCGCAGTGTTCGGGCCATTGCTCGGGGTCGGATTGGAGAAACGCTTTCCAGGCGATCGATCCACCAACCTCCGCGAACCACGGGGCGAAGAAGTCGGTGGTGAGCACGGCGCCGGACGGTACGCGGAAGCCGGCCGCGGCCATCCGCATCAGCGAGCTGGCCTTGCCGCCGACACGGCTGGGCGGCGATTCGGAGGCACCAGGGAAAGTGACAAGCAGGGTCACCGCCTGCGACCCGTATCGGGACGCGCGGAGCGTCCGTCAGGATCCATGACCGGATCCTTGCCACGCTCGTTCTCAGCCAGCAGCCGATGGATCAGGCGATCGAAACTTTCGCGGTTCTTGTCCTTCACCCGCAGATCGTAGCGCGCTTGGGCGCCACGCATACGATTCCCCTGTGCAGGTCCGTCGCGCCGGTTCGGGGTGCCGAGCAAGCATGCCCTTGGCCCCGTCGAAGGATTCGGTACTACAGGTGGATGGCTTCGATCTCGTCGCAATGAGGAGCTGGCTCCGCTCTGTCCCCTTTCCGTTGGCCGTTGCGCAGGACGCTGCAAAGCCCCCCTCCCCGCTTGGCGGGAAGAGGGGCTCGAAATGCGACCGGTCACCTGCCCATCAATGCACTTCCTTGCCCTCGTAACTCAAACCCTTGCTCGCCGCCTGGGCCTTGACCACTTCGAACAGTTGACGATCGAGGCTTTCCTCGACATCGTCACGCGAACGCAGTTCGGCCTCGACGTGCAAGCTGCGCTTGGCGGCCAGTTCGCCGAGACGGGCCTGGAGTTCGGCGCGGCGGTTGGCGGCCTGCTCGACGGCCTCGCGTCGGGCTTCCGGTTCCATCGCGGCCACCGGGGCCGGCAGAAGCGCTTCGTCAATGGCGTCGATGTCGACGCGACCGCTGCTGATGTCGTCCACCAGGTCGGCGCCGGCGAGGAAATTGTCCCTGCCTGCGGGTGAGGCGTTGAACAGGGCTCGCTTGACCCGTGCTCCGGTGGTCGTGATGCGATCCAGCTCGGCACCTGCCTCGGCCTTGCGTGCCATGGCGGCCTGGGTTTCGGCGCTGCCGTAGAACAGGCGGGTATCGTCCATCTCCCGTGAGATGCGTGCGATCTCTTCATCGAACGGGGTAGCCACGGCGATGGCGTCGCCCTGCATGCCGACCTTGAAGCTGGCGCCGTTGCCCAGACTGGCGATCTGCTGCCAGGCAGCGCGGGTGGCGCCGTTGTCGCCAGCCTGGATGGTGTTCACCACGATGCCGCGCTGGCCCGCGACTTTCAGTGTTTCCGGATACTTCACGTCGTCCGGATAGTTCATCTGCGGCGGCGCGTCGCCGACCAGGAAGATCACCTTGTAGGCGCTGTTGTCCTGGGTCCAGGACATGCGGTGTACGGCGTCGTACAGCGCCTCGTTGACGGCTTCCGGGAAGTCGCCGCCACCGCCGGCCTGGAAACCCATCAGCTCGAGGTACATGGCGTCGAGATCGGTGGACAGGTCGAACATGCGCGTCACGTACTCGTCGCCGCGATCGCGGAAGGCCACCAGGCCGATGCGCAGCTCCGGCGTCGGCTGCGCCGAGGCCATGCTCGATGCGATCGACCAGATGTTCTCCTTGGCCGCCTGGATCAGCCCGCCCATGCTGCCGGTGGTGTCGAGTACGAATACGGCGTCGATGCGCGGCTTCTGCGAAAGAGGCTGCGGTTGCGGTTGCGGCGGCCGTTCCTGGCCGCGCTCGGGCAGGCCGAGCACGATGCCGGCGGTGAGTACGAACAGCAAGACGATCAACAGTCGGGTTTTCATCGGATGTCTCCTCTCAGGAACGGGTGGCCAACCGGCGCAGCGCGACCTGCGCGGCGCGTTCGGCGGTGTCGAAGGGATCGCTGTCGGGCGCCTGGGCGCTGCGCCCTGCCGGGCCGGGAATCAGCACGTACAGCGCCTGCACCAGAAAGAAGCACCAAAGCGTGAGAAACAGGCTGCGCGTGTGCGCGGCGGTAGCGACGGCGGCAGCCAGCGCGAAGCCGTTGAGACCGGCATCGAGCAGTGCCGCGTGCAGGCTGTCGTGCGCATACAGGCAGCGCAGCAGCCAGAGCAGCGCCACCTGCACCAGCAGCCAGGCCCACAGCGCGGGATCGAACAGCAGCAGCGATGTCGCCGCAACCAGCCATGCCGCAGCGCTGGCCATGCGCCCGACGCGGGCGTGGTGGCGGGCGAGCAGCCACAGCAGATAGGCGGCCGACAGCGCCAGCGTCAGCAGCTTGAGACCGCTGCCGGCGCCGACCAGCGGCGGAAACACCTTGAACGCGACCGCGCCGATGGCACTGAGCAGAAGCGCCACCAGCGCGCCGCGCCAGAAGCCGGCGGCGTTCATGACGCCCTCCGCCGCTTCTCGGCGAGCAAGGCCAGCTCCACATCGGCGTCGCTGATGTCCTGGCCGGACGTGGTGAAGGCATCCTCGCCGGGCTCGGGTGCCACTTCGAAGACCTCGGCCTTGTCGCGCAGCTCGCCCAGCCGGCGGCGCTGCGATTCCAGGGTTTCGCGACGTGAGGCGATGTCGGCGTCGAGCGCCTCGGCCTGTTGCGTCAGCACGCGTTCGCCGCGATCAATGTGCAGGCGCCGACGCAGCAGCACGCGCGCCAGCGGTTCGTTGCCGGCCTCGAAGCAGAGATCGAGTTCGTCACCGATGCGCTCACGCTGCTGCGTCAGCTCGGCCAGACGCGCGCCGATGCGTTTGCGGTCGGCTTCGGCACCTGCCAGCGCGCGCTGACCGGCGGCCACTGCCTCTTCCATCTCGCGCACGGCCTGCTTCAAGAGCACGTCGGGCGCTTCCAGGCGGTCGATGACCGCATGCATGTCGGCCTTGAACAGGCGGCCAAGCCGGGTGATGAGTGCCATGATCCGAACCTCGTTGGTGGGTGTGGATCAAGGCTAGGCCCGGACTTGGGGGCGTCACAGACCGACTTCGGTAAAACCTGCGGCGGGTGGTTTACAAAGAGTTTGCATGCGCGCCAGACCGCGCATTGTTACTCTGCCTGCTGTCGGTAGGAGCGGCGAAAGCCGCGATCAGACGCTCCGCTCGATGCTGATCATCGCGGCTTTCGCCGCTCCTACATTCCAGGAACCGAAGACGCACGAACCATGCAACGCAAGCCTCGCCTGCTCATCGTCGAAGACGAACCGGCCATCCGCACCGGCCTGGTCGACGTGTTCGTCTATCATGGCTTCGACATCGAGGCGGTCGGCGACGGCTGCGAAGGCCTCAAGCGTGCCCTGCGCGAGCGCTTCGATCTGATCCTGCTCGATGTGATGCTCCCTGGCATGGACGGCTTCGCCGTATGCGAGGCGATCCGCGAGGCCGACCCCGACCAGGCCGTGATCATGCTCACTGCGCGCTCGGCCGACGAGGACATTGTCGAAGGACTGCGCCTGGGCGCCGACGATTACGTGGCCAAGCCGTTCTCGGTGGCGCAACTGGTGCTGCGCGTGCAGGCGGTACTCAGGCGCACGCGTCCCGAACTGGACGGTCAACGCAGCATCGTGCTTACCGACGGCGCAGAAATCGACACCCGCAATCTGTGCCTTCGCCGCGGCGGGGTGGAGACTCGCCTCACCCGCCGCGAAACCGAACTGCTGCAATACCTTGCCGGTCACGGCGACCGCCCGGTGCCACGCGAGGAATTGCTGGCCCGTGTCTGGGGCTACGGACGCGACCTCGGCATCGAAACGCGAACCGTGGACATCCACATCGCCAAGCTGCGCCGCAAGATCGAGGACGACCCGAAGAACCCGGTGCATCTCATCACCGTGCGCGGCGGTGGCTATCGCCTGCTGCGGGCCGACGCATGAAACGCCTGTCGACGCCACGCCGCCTGCGCCTCTTGCTGGGCACCCTGTTCCTGGCACTGGCGTTGCCCTCGGCGCTGCTGATCTGGCGCACCGAGCGGCAGATCCGTCTGGAAGGCTGGCACCAGCAGCGCGAGGCCGCCGAAGCCCTGACCCGCGCCATCGACGCCCGCCTGCAGCGCCTGCTGCAGGGCGAGGAGACCAAGGGCTATGGCGACTACCGCTTCCTGACCGTGGCTGGCGACCCCGCGCGCGGCGTGCTGTCGCAGCGCTCGCCGCTGGCGCAACTTCCCGACGATGCCGCGGCACCCGGCCTGCTGGGACATTTCCAGATCGACCCCGAGGGCCGCTTCTCCACGCCCCTGCTCCCGGAAGACGGCGGCCATGCCCGCGATCTCGGCATGGATGGCGCCGAGTGGGAGACGCGACTTGCATTGCGGGCAGGTCTGATCGAAGTGCTGGCGCAGAACCGCCTGCTGTCGCGCGATGTGGCGGTCGCCAGCTCCGATGCGGACGGCCTGGAAGAAGAATTCGACCGCATCGTGCCCGAGGATGCGCGCTTTGCATCGCAGGCCGCGTTCGACCGCCTCAACATCGTGCCGCCGTCGCCCCAGCAGGGCGAGGGCAAGGGACCGACGTTCGAGGAATCCACCGAAGACGCATACAAACAGTCGACGGAGCGCAGCGCACGACGCGAGCGTTCCGCAGTCCTGCAGTCCGCGCCAGCGCCCGCCTCGGCACCGCAATACATGCCCGCTGAAAGCGAACCACCGGCGGTCGGACGCCAGGCGCCCAGCGTCCGCGGCCTGGCCGGGCGGGACGAGGCCGGATTGGACACCATCACTGTGACCGGCGCGCGCATCCGTCGCGGCGACATCGAGGAGGCCACGCGCGAGGCGGAAGACGCGGCACCTGCGGTGGCCGAGGTGGCGCTGCCGCCAGCGCCGCGCATCGACATTTTCGAGAGCGTGCTCGACCCCTTCGAGTTCAGCCGCCTCGACAGCGGCCACTTCGTACTGTTCCGGCGCGTCTGGAACGATGGCGGGCGCAGCATCCAGGGCGTTCTGCTGGACGCCGATCGCTTTCTGGACAGCGAACTGCTGGCACCCTTCCGCGCCTCGCCGCTGGCCGGCGCAGCCACGTTGGCGGTCGGCTGGCGCGGCGTGTCGATCGACAGCATCCCTGGCAGCGGCCCGCTCGAAGACCCACTGCACCGGCATCGCCTGTCGGCGCCGTTCGGCGACCTGGAGCTCAGCCTCACCCTGAACCGGCTCGACCCGGGCCCCGGCGCCCTGCTCACGCGCTGGACCGGCATGGTGCTGCTCGCCGTGCTGCTGCTCGGCTTCATCCTGCTTTATCGCCTGGGTCTCAGCCAGCTGCGCCTGGCACGCCAGCAACAGGACTTCGTCGCCGCCGTCAGCCACGAACTGAAAACCCCGCTCACCTCCATCCGCATGTACGGAGAACTGCTGCGAGAAGGTTGGGTGCCGGAAGACAAGCGCCGCGAGTACTACGCCTACATCCACGACGAAAGCGAACGCCTGTCGCGCCTGATCGGCAACGTGCTGCAGCTTGCGCGCATGGAGCGTCAGGAACTTGCGCTTGAGATCAAGCCGATGGCGGTGGGCGAATTGTTCGACCTGGCACGCTCGCGCCTGGCCGCGCAGATCGCGCGCGCCGGCTTCGAGGCCAGTTTCGAACTGGATCCGGCGGTAGCCACACGGCAGGTGTCGGTCGACAGCGACGCCCTTCTGCAGATCCTCATCAACCTGGTCGACAACGCGCTCAAGTTCTCCGCCCGCGCCGTGGAAAGGCGCGTCGACATCGCCGTGCGCGCGGCCGAGCGCGGCGCCATCGAGCTCAGCGTGCGCGACCACGGCCCCGGTGTGGCGCGCGCACAGATGCGCCGCATCTTCGAACTGTTCTACCGCGCCAGCGACACGCTGACCCGCGAAACCGTGGGCACCGGCATTGGCCTCGCCCTGGTCCGCCAACTCGCCGTCGCCATGGATGGCAGCGTCGACGTGGTCAACCGCGAGCCGGGCGCCGAGTTCCGCGTCCGCTTCCCCCTCGTCCCCAGCGCGCTGTAGGCGCCCCCTCGCGGACGACCTGCGCGCGCCCTTCTCAGCGCCTGTCCCGGATCTGATCCACAGACGATCGAGGTTCGCTCATGGCGTCTCCTGCAGCGCCGCACGCGCCACCGGCTGGGTCAGTCCATAGTTCGCGCGCACGCCGCCAAGGTCGCCGTTGACGGCGCGACTCAGGGCCAGCGGAATCGCTGGAATCCCGAAGAATACGTGGCCCTCGTCCGAGACCAGCTCGTCGGCAGGGAATCGCAGGCTGAAGCGGCCGGCCTGGATCCTCTCGTGCACCGGCACGCCGGGACCCATGTTGCAGAATCCGGGGTCGTACCAGAGCAGCGGTCGGGCGCGAATGCTCTCCAGCAGCCCGTCGGATCCAAACGCAATCACGTTGAGGTCGCCATCCAGGCGCGGCCCGGGCTGGATCTGCGGCGGCGGCGTGCACTTGGGCGAAGCGGCCGGATCCTGGATTCTGCCCTCGCGGTCGAATACACGTGCCTGGGTGGGAATGTCGCGGACAAGCTCGGAACGCAGCCGGAACGGTGCCAACAGCGCGCCGTCGTCGTCGCGATAGGGACGCGTCGGCAGCGTCAGCACCAGGTCGGTTTCTGCGGCAATCACGGACTCGGCGGTGAAATCCATGTCCCACTGGATATCCATCAGCACCGCCGACACCGCCTGCACCGGCGCGGCGGCGAAGCTCGATGTGCGTTGCACGCCGTCGCTGAAGGTCAGCCTCGCCTGCGCCGGCGAGGCATCGGCGAGGCCGGGGTACGGCAGATCCACCGTGGTAAACACGGGTGCGTCGCGGAAGCGCGCCAGCGCGACCGGAGCGAAGCTGTAGCCGGTGCCGCCGGCCGCGTCGACAAGGTGAACCACGCCGCGCAGGCGATCGGCAGGCGCCGTCAGCCAGGATTCGGGATCCTGGGTATCCAGAAGCTGCCACAGCGTCTCGCAGCTTCTGGTGCGCGCGGCGGTGCCCACGTCGCCGTGCGCGATGCCGCCAAGCTCATAGACTTCGATCCAGCCTTCGGCGCGGTCGATGTCGAACTGGGGCAGCACGGTCTCCTGAAGCCGAACCGGCAATCCACCGAGCAACGCGCCAGGCCGTCCCGCCTGGACGCAGCTTTGGTCGGCGCTCAGCACACTGAGCTGACCCTGCTCGCGCGCCAGCACCATGGTCCAGCTGTCGCTGGCGCCCAGATACACGTGAAAGAACAGCGGATCGATGTCGACGCCCGGCGCCGGCGAAGCGAAGCGCAGCACCACCCGCAGCGCCACCGCACCGCTGGCGGCGGGGCCCGGCACCACGTCGCGCGCACCCACCGAGAGCATCGTGTCGACCGAACCGCCAACGCTGAAGTAGGGAAAGAGAAGTACGTCGCCGAATCCGTCGCGACTGCGCTCGACCGCACTGAGTGGCGCACTGCCCAGGGCCAGCATCAGCAGGCCGAAACATACGAAAACCCGTGTCATGTTGATCTCCTCGCATTTTGTGCTGCGCCTGCGGCGCCAGCGTGAAACATCCGCGCACCAGGGCGCACCCGCAGGACAGGACGTGCCAGGGGCTCGCCATCCCCCAAGCGGGCCCTGCTCATGACTTGTACGCGCGAAGCAGCGGTGCAAACCGCTCCGCAAGGTGATGAGGCCCGAAGGCAGGCGCAGGCGGATCGCGAGCCTGCCCCGAGGAGGCCGCCAGGCAGCCGTCGCCAAGGGGGCCGTCTCGAACCCGCCCCCATATGGACACGCCCCCGACACCACTGAAATGCGCGAAAGCCTTCCCTCGCCTACGGATCGCGGAGACAATGCCGTGCTCCCAGGCCAGGATCCACGTGGCCCATGCCTGGCGCCATCACCCTCCACGTCGCAAGCGAGGCATGCAGGAACATGACCAGCAACCCTTATGAGGCCCCCAGGGCCGTTGTGGCGGACTACGTTGCGCCCGGCGATTCCGGCGATTTTCTGGGGGAACCAAGATCGTGCCGCGCCGGACGCGCCGTCTCCTGGTTCGGCGACGGCTGGAATCTGTTCTCGCAGAGTCCGGGAATCTGGATACTCATCTTTCTCGTCTTCATGGGCCTCATGCTGGTCAGTAGCCTGGTGCCCTTCTTCGGCATGCTGGCGCAGAACATCCTGTTCCCCATCCTCACCGCCGGCGTGGTGGTCGGCTGCGACGCCATGCGCCGGGGTGAGCCGCTGGAGTTCCAGCATCTGTTCACCGGATTCTCGAGGAACAGCGGGGCGCTGGTGCTGCTCGGACTGCTTTACACGGTGGCTGTGGTGGTGGTGCTGCTGCTGGCGTTCGTGCCTACCATCGGACTGGCCGGCGGCATCGCCTTCATCGGCGGCGACGAGGCCGGGCTGGCGGAAGTGATGGGGCTCGGCTTTCTGCTCGGCATGCTGGTGTGGATGGCATTGCTGATGCCGCTGGTGATGTGCATCTGGTTCGCACCGCACATGGTGATCATGCACGACAAGCAACCGCTGCAGGCGATGCGACTGAGCTTCTTCGCCTGCCTCAAGAACATCCTGCCGTTCCTGCTTTACGGCCTGATCGCCGCTTTTCTTGCCATCGCCGCCACCATCCCCCTGTTGCTGGGCTGGCTGGTTGTCGGCCCCTGGTTCTACACCTCCACCTACATGGCCTATCGCGACATCTTTTTCTCCGACTGATGCTGGACACCGAACACTGCATCGCCACGCCGGAGGGCGTGGAGCTGCGCCTGCGCCTGGCCGGCCCCGTACCGCGCGCACTGGCCTGGCTGATCGACCTGCTGTGGCGGGGCGCGGCGCTGTTCGCGCTGGTGCTGGTGCTGCTGCCGTTCCAGCGCTTCGGTATCGGCCTGTTTCTGATCGGCTGGTTCATGCTGGAGTGGCTGGTGCCGGCCTGGTGTGAGGCCGAATGGGGCGGCGCCACGCCGGGAAAGAAGGCGCTGGGCCTGGTGGTGGTGCGCGACGACGGTGCTCCCATTGGCTGGGGACCGGCGCTGACGCGGAACCTGTTGCGCTTCGCCGACTTCCTGCCGCTGCTGTATCTGGGCGGCCTGGTGGCCATGCTGTGGAACAGGCAGTTCAAGCGCCTCGGCGACTACGTGGCCGGAACCCTGGTCGTGTACGCCGAACATGAAGCACCTTCGCGGCGGATTCCCGCGGCCGATCCGAAGCCGCCGCTTCGTCCGCTGTCGCTGGACGAAGCGCGCGTCGTACTCGACTTTGCCGAGCGCGCCCCGGAACTGGGCAGCGCCCGTGCCGAGGAGCTGGCGTATCTGGCCGAGCCGCTGCTCGACGGGACCGACGCGGCCGTCGAACAACTCAACGCCGTAGCCAATCACCTGATCGGCACACAGACGCCGCGCCATGCGTCAGCTTGAATTCGAACGCCGCTACGACTCGGAATGGGATCGCTTCGAAGTCTGGCTCAAGCGGCGCCAGCTGAGCCGGCGCGCGCGCCGCGCGCTGGCGAAACGTCTGTCCGAGCATCCGCAACATGGCCTCGCCGATGCTGACGTGCCGCAGGCCTATCGCGCGCTCTGCGCGCAGCTCGCCCTGGCCAGGCAGCGGCGTTACGCACCGGCCCTGGTGGCGCGCCTGCAGCGCCTGGTGCTGGGCGGTCACCATACGCTGTACGGTGCCAAGGCCGCGCGCAGCCTTCGTCTTCTGGAATACCTGCGTTTCGGCTTTCCGCGTCTGGTGCGTGCCGAATGGCGCGTGGTCGCACTGTCCACCCTGCTGTTCTTCGGTCCGCTGCTGGGTCTGCTGATCGCCCTGCACTGGTTTCCCGACTTCGCCGCCACCGTGCTGGCGCCGGAGCAGCTTTCCGAGATGCAGCAGATGTATGACCCCGCCAACCACCGGCTGGGCCGACGCGCCGCCGACACCGACACCATGATGTTCGGCTTCTACATCTGGAACAACGTGCGCATCGGCTTCCAGACCTTCGCCGGCGGCGTGCTGTTCGGCCTCGGCAGCCTGTTCTTCCTGATCTACAACGGCGTACATATCGGTGCCGTGCTGGGCCACCTGACCCAGGTCGGGCTGGGGCCGCAGATATGGTCCTTCGTCGCCGGGCACAGCGCGCTCGAACTGGTCGCCATCGCGATCTCCGGCGCTGCCGGCCTCAAGCTCGGCGCCGCCCTGCTGATGCCCGGGCGACGCTCACGCCGCCACGCCCTGGTCGAGGAGGGGCGTACCGCCCTGGCGCTGATGGGTGGCGCCGCGCTCATGTTCGTGGCGGCCGCCGCGGTGGAGGCGTTCTGGTCGCCGCTGGTACTGGCCGACGCGCGGCCGAAGTACGCGGTCGGCCTGGTTGCCTGGTTCCTGGTGCTCGCCTATCTCGGTCTGGCGGGACGACGCAATGCAGCTTGACCGCATCGCCATCGCGCTGCGCCCGCGTCAGGGATTCGAAGCCATCGATCTCGGCTTTCGCATGACGACGCGCTGGGCCATGCCACTGTGGTCGGTGTGGTTCACGCTGTTCCTGCCCTTTGCCGCCGCGGTGCTGGTGACCCTGCGCGAATACCCCTTCCTGGCCGCGCTGGTGCTGTGGTGGAGCAAGCCGGTGTTCGACCGCTTCCTGTTGCACGTGCTGGGTCACGCGGTGTTCGGCGAGCCTCCCGGACTTGCGGCGACACTTGGCGCCTGGCGCGAGATCCTGGGGCGTGGCCTGATGGTGTCGTTGCTGTTGCGGCCGTTCGCCTGGCAGCGAAGTTTTTTCGCACCGGTGTACCAGCTCGAACGCCAGGGCGGCAAGGCCGCGCGCCAGCGCAACACCCTGCTCGCACGCAAGGTCGGCGGCCATCTCATGGCTCTGGCCCTGGTGTGCTTCTGCTTCGAACTGGTGGTGATCGGCGGCGGCGCCATGATGGCGGAGATGCTGTGGCCGGGCGTGGATCGCGCCGATCCCGACGACATGCCGTTCTTCGAGCCGACCTGGTGGTCGATGAAACTCTCGCTGCTGTACGTGCTGGCGGTAAGCGTGATCGAACCGTTCTACGTGGGCGCAGGCTTCGCCCTCTACCTCAATCGGCGCGTCATGCTGGAGGGCTGGGACATCGAGCTTGGCCTGCGCCGCCTTGCGCGCGGCGCGGCGAGCGCCGTCCTCATGGTGTTCGCCCTCGCGTTGGTGTTGGCCGGAAGCGCCACGCATGTCATGGCATCCCCAACCAAAGACAGCGATTCCACCCAGTCCCACGACGAACGCGATTGCAACTTCGTACTCTGGGAGGACGAGGAAGATTGCGATGAGCCCGGCGCAGCGACGGGACAGTCGGTGCCGTCGCTGGACACGCCCGCGCGACGCGCCGTGCTGGAGGTCATGTCCGATCCCGTCTTCGGTCGCTGGGACGAGGTCGAGCGCTGGTCCTTGCGCCAGCGCCGGGACCGTTCCAGCCGCGACCTGAGCTGGCTGGGCGAGATCGGCAAGCTGATGTCCAGCTTTCTCAAGGGCCTGTCGTGGCTGGTGCTGGCGGCACTGGCGGTGGCCCTGGTGTGGACGCTGGCACGCCACTATCAGCGGCGGCCCGTGAGCGAACCGGGGCAGGCCGCACCGGCCGTGCTGTTCGGCCTTGCCATCAGCCCCGACTCGCTGCCGCAGGATGTGGCCGCCACCGCACTGGCGGCATTGGCCGAGGGTCGCCTGCGCGAGGCACTGTCGCTGCTGTACCGCGGCGTACTGTCGGTGATTGTGCACCGGCACGGTCTGCGAATCGGCGAAGGCGCCACCGAAGGCGACGTGCAACGCGCCACCCGGCGCGCTCTGGGCGCCGGGACCGCGGACTACCTGGAACGCCTGCTGCCGGCCTGGATCGCCGTCGCCTATGGGCACCGCGCGCCCGAATCGGCCGAGATCGCCGCGCTGTGCCGCGATTACGCACAACAGTTTCAGGCCAACGACGCAGTGCAGGCGCCGCCATGAAACGGCCCTGGCTGACCGTGGTCGTGGTGCTGCTGCTGGTATTGCTGGGCAGCGTCTGGTTCGTGAACACCTACGAGCGGCGCATGGTCTCCGAGTTCCACCCACCGGCCGAGGAAGCGCGGCTGAACCGGCTTCTCGCCGCGCGCCGGTTGCTGGAGCATCTGGGCCTGCACGTGCTGGAACTGAACGGACTGGAAGGCGAATTGCACCTGCCACCGCGTTCGGCACTGCTGGTGCCGGCGCGGCGCGGTGCGATTTCGCCTGCGGCGCTCGATCGCGTCGAGGCCTTCGTGCGTGGTGGCGGCCACCTGATCGTCGAATCCGAAAGCCTGCAGGTCGCCGACCCGCTGCTCAAGCGTCTCGGCATCCGGCGCGTGGCACTGGACCCTTCCGGGCCCGGCTATTTCGGCTGGCGCGGACCGCGTCGTCCCGGCAGTCGCCGTGTCGAGTCGTACGGATTGCTGAACACGGCAGACCAACTGGGCGAGCCCCCGCTTACGTTGAGCCTGAGCAGTCGCCACGGGCTGCGCGCCATGGAATCACCACTTTGGTGGCTTGCTGCCGGCGACGCGAATGCCACCGACAATGGCGATGACAGCAAGCGCGTGAAGATGGAGAAGCAGCGCAACCTGCCGCTGCACGATGCGAAGAAGCGCGCCGGTCTTCCGGCACGCTCGCAGGATCGCGGCACGCGTGCCGATGATCCGGCGCACATCGTGCATCTGGCCCTCGGCGACGGCCGGGTCACGGCGCTCACCAACTTCGTGCCGTTCATGAACTGGGACATCGGCACCCACGATCACGCCGAACTGCTGCACCGTCTTGTGCTTGCCGGCGGGAACACCGACACGCTGGCCATGGTGCGCGGCCGGCGCACCAGTCTGGGCACCTGGTTGCTGGAGCATGCGTGGCGCGTACTGCTGGCCTTCGGATTGCTGATTCTGGCGCTGCTGTGGGCGGCGGCGCCGCGCTTTGGTCCCGTGCTGCCGGATCCGCAGCCGGTACGCAGACGTCTGCTCGATCACATCGCCGCCAGCGGACGCCTGCTCTGGTCCAGCGGAGAACGCGCCACCCTGGCGCGTGCCGCCATCGCCGGCGCCATGGCACGCGTGCATGCCGATCATCC
>DAOMOD010000003.1:1502-58960 GCA_035444205.1 Lysobacteraceae bacterium | reverse complement strand
CCTTGTCCGGCAGCAGGCGGTCGCCGATGTGCTTGACCGACAGGTCCACCGCCGCCTGCAGCGCCTCGCTGCTGTACACCACGTGATGGTGCTCCTCGAAGCGGCCCTTCAGGCCCTTGAGGATTTCCACCGCCTCGGCGATGGAGGGCTCGACCACGTCGATCTTCTGGAAGCGCCGTGCCAGCGCACGATCCTTCTCGAACACCGTGCGGTATTCCTGAAAGGTGGTCGAACCGATGCAGCGCAGCTCGCCGGACGCCAGCACCGGCTTGATCAGGTTGGAGGCGTCCATGGTGCCGCCGGATGCGGAACCGGCGCCGATGATGGTGTGGATCTCGTCGATGAAGAGGATCGCATTGGGTTCCTTCTTGAGCTGCGCGATCACCGCTTTCAGGCGCTTCTCGAAATCGCCGCGATACTTGGTGCCGGCGACCAGGGCGCCGAGGTCCAGCGCATATACCACGCAGTCGACCAGCACCTGCGGAACCTCGTCGTCGACGATCTTCTTGGCCAGGCCCTCGGCAAGCGCGGTCTTGCCGCCGCCGGCCTCGCCGACGTACAGCGGGTTGTTCTTGCGCCTGCGGCACAGCACCTGGATGGTGCGCTCGATTTCGGCGGCGCGGCCGATCAGCGGATCGATCTTGCCGGCCAGCGCCATCTCGTTGAGATTGGTGGCAAATTCGCTGAGCGGGTTGGACTTGCCGTCCTCGCCCGCCTGCGTCTCGTCGGCGGGCTTGGCCTCGGCCTCCTCGCGCGGCGGATCCTGGCCGATCTTGGCCACCCCGTGGGATATGTAATTGACGACATCGAGGCGGGTGATGTCCTGCTGGTTGAGGAAGTAGACGGCGTGGGAATCCTTTTCGCCGAATACCGCGACCAGCACATTGGCGCCGGTGACTTCCTTCCTTCCGGAGGACTGCACGTGATAAACGGCGCGTTGCAGCACGCGCTGGAAACCCAGCGTGGGCTGGGTGTCGCGCTCGTCCTCGGCGGCCAGCACCGGCACCGTCTCGGAGATGATGGCCTTGAGATCCTTGCCCAGCCGGTCGATGTCGGCGCCGGTGGAACGCAGCACCGCGGTGGCCGACGGGTTGTCCAGCAGTGCGAGCAGCAGATGCTCCACGGTCATGAACTCGTGGCGCTGTTCGCGGGCCTGCTTGTAGCACTGGCCGATGGTGATTTCGAGATCTTTGCTGAACATGGTCCAAGCCTAGGCCGGAACACCGGCGTTACTCAAGCCTTTTCCATCGTGCAAAGCAGCGGATGCTGGTGGCCGCGCGAAAATTCGTTCACCTGGGTGACCTTGGTTTCGGCCACCTCGCGCGTAAACACCCCGCAGATGCCCTTGCCGCGGGTATGCACATGCAACATGACCCGCGTGGCTCGTTCGCGGGTCATGGCGAAGAATGTCTGCAGCACGACGATCACAAAGTCCATCGGGGTGTAATCGTCGTTCAGCAGCACCACCTGGTACATCGGCGGGCGTTCGACCTCCGGTTTGGCGGCTTCCACCGCTACGCCGTGTTCCTGTTCGCCCGGCCGTTCTCGACGTTCAGCCATGGATGTGGAAAGAACCTGCCTTGGCCGTCAGTATACGACTGAGTGGCGGCGGCGCAGCGGGATTCAAGGCGGTCGCGGATACCGGCCGTCGGCTGCGCCACACCAGGCGTGCTGTCGCGCTCCGCCTCGATGCCGCCGGCAAACCACGGCAGCAACGCCGATCCCCGTGTTTCCGGGGCAGTCGGGGCAGCCCGACGACAGGATGCTCGTGTAAGCTTGGGCGGCTGCAACCCACGGATGCAACAATGATTCACGAACTCGAGGCCGACAGCAGTCATTGGCGCCCGGATGTCACGGTGGCGACCGTGGTCGCCGTCGATGGTCGTTTCCTGTTCGTCGAGGAGAGCATCCGCGGCCAGCGCGTCCTCAACCAGCCGGCGGGCCACCTGGAGGCGGACGAATCGCTGATCGACGCGGCAATCAGGGAAACCGCCGAGGAAAGCGCCTGGGAGGTGGAGATCACCGGCCTGATCGGCGTCTACCAGTGGCGCAGCCCCAACGGCGGTCGCGACATGCTGCGCTTCACCTTCGCGGCGGAACCGCTGCGACACCTGGATGCACAGCCGCTGGACCGCGGCATCCTGCGCGCGCTTTGGCTTTCGCGCGACGAGGTGGCGCTCGGTTCATGGAACCTGCGCACGCCGCTGGTGCTGCGTTCGCTGGACGACTTCCTCGCCCATCCGCCCCTGCCGATCAGCGCCGTGCAGCGCTTCCAGGCCGGTTGAGGCCGCCATGGGCGTGGATGCGATCGTCGGCCTGTCCGGCGGAGTGGATTCCTCGGTCGCCGCCCTGCTGCTGAAGCACCAGGGACTGAGTATCGCCGGCCTGTTCATGAAGAACTGGGAGGAGGACGACCGCGACGGCACCTGCCGCGCCGAGGACGATGCGCGCGATGCCGAGGCGGTGGCCGAGCTGCTCGGCATTCCCTTCTACACCCGCAACTTTTCCTCCGAATACTGGGATGGGGTGTTCGAGCATTTCCTCGCCGAGTACCGCGCCGGACGCACACCGAACCCGGACATCCTGTGCAACCGCGAGATCAAGTTCCGCACCTTTCTGGACCAGGCGCGCGATCTTGGCGCCGGGCGCATCGCCACCGGCCACTACGCCCGCATCGGCCGCGAGCACGACCGCTACCTGCTCTTGCGCGGTTGCGATGGCGGCAAGGACCAGAGCTACTTCCTCTATACCCTGGGCCAGGATCAGCTTGCCGCCACCCTGTTTCCGGTGGGAGAACTGCCCAAGGCGCAGGTGCGCACACTGGCCCGCGAAGCCGGGCTGCCCACCCACGCCAAGAAGGATTCCACCGGCATCTGCTTCATCGGTCCGGACAACTTCCGCGAGTTCCTGTCGCGCTACCTGCCCGGCCAGCCGGGCGAGATGCGCACGCCGGAAGGCGTCACAGTCGGCGAGCATCCCGGTGTCGCCTACTTCACCCTGGGCCAGCGCCAGGGCCTTGGCATCGGCGGCGTGCGCGGCACCGGTGAAACGCCCTGGTACGTGCTGGCCAAGCGCGTCCGCGACAACGTTCTGATCGTCGGCCAGGGCCACGACCATCCCTGGCTGATGTCGCGACGGCTGCTGGCCCGCGAACTGTCTTTTGTCGACGGTGCGCCGCCCGCAGGCGAGTTCGAATGCACGGCCAAGACCCGCTACCGCCAGCAGGACGAACCCTGCCGCGCCCGCATGCGGGACGACGGCAGCCTCGACCTTGAGTTCGCCCGCCAGCAGCGTGCGGTCACGCCCGGGCAGGCGCTGGTGCTGTACCGCGACGAGGTATGCCTGGGCGGCGGCACCATCGAAGCCACCGATGCGCCCTTGGGGGGCCTGAACGAGGCGCGGGCGGCATGACCCGCGACCAGGTCATCGCCCTGGCCGGCCTGATGCAGGCGCTGCGCCTGGTGCGACGCATGGCCGAGCACGGCGATGCACCGCAGGCACCGATGCGGACCAGCCTGGAAAGCGTGTTTCGCATCGATGCCGACAGCACCGAAGCGGTGTTCGGCGGTGTGGCCTCGTTGCGCTATGGACTCGATGCACTGCGGGACCTGCTGCACAGCCCAGGCTCCGACGCCCAGATGCTGCGGCTGGCAGTCAATCTTCTTCAGGTGGAACGCAAGTTCCTGCGTCGCCGCGACCTCGGCATGGCGCTGCGCGAGGGGCTGCGCAGCATCGAGCCCAGCGCCAACCAACACGGCGCCGACCATCCACTCGTAATCGATGCCCTGGGCGGGCTGTACGCACAGACCCTAAGCACCCTGCCGGTGCGGATCTCGGTGCGCGGCAACCCGCAGCACCTGGCCAGGCCGGAATGCGTGGCGACCGTACGCGCCCTGCTGCTGGCCGCAGTGCGCGCCGCGGTTCTATGGCGGCAGTTGGGCGGTCGCCCGTGGAAGCTGGTCTGGCAGCGCGGTCGGGCACTTGCCATCGGCGACGATCTGATTCGACGATGAGTCGTATCCTGCTGCCGGAACGCCTGAATTCGATGCGCGAACTCCGCCACGCCGCAGCGCAGTTGAGGGCCGACCTGCTGCTGCTGTACACGGTGGATACCCGATTCAGCGTCGAGGGGACCGATATCGGGCCGCTGGCGATCGTGTCGCTCGGATTCCTGCGCAACAAGCGCGCGCACGTCACCACCACGGCTTCGGCGGCCCTGTTCGATGTGCGCAGCGGGTTCCTCTATGGCGTGGCCGAGTCGACGGCGCGCGAGGAACGGCGCGCGTCGATCTGGTCCAGCCAGCAGGCCATCGACAGTGCCAGAATCAGGACCGAAGCGCAGTCCTACGGCCAGCTTCTGGACGAATTCGAGAAGCTGTGGAAGGGCGTGGTCGAGGAGCAGGTGACGGCTGCGGCGGCACGACAGGGCGCCTGAGCGGCGCTGCCCTCGGCAGCGTGGGACGATTTGCGCAAGTCTTGTATCGCGCCCCGGATGGGGCCATCCTGCGCCGCCCCCACTCGCACGCATCCGAACCCGCATGAGCAGCCGCTACATCGCCGCCGATATCGAGGTCCTGTCCGGCCTGGAGCCGGTCAAGCGCCGGCCCGGCATGTACACCGACACCACCCGTCCCAACCACCTCGCCATGGAAGTGGTGGACAATGCGGTGGACGAGGCGCTGTCCGGCCACGCCAGGTCCATCGAGGTGACGGTGTTCAAGGACGGCTCGGTGGAGGTGACCGACGACGGCCGCGGCATGCCGGTCGATATCCACCCCGAGGAAGGCATTCCCGGCATCGAACTGATCCTCACCCGCCTGCACGCTGGCGGCAAGTTCAACAAGAGCAGCTACAGTTTCTCCGGCGGCCTGCACGGCGTTGGCGTCAGCGTGGTGAACGCGCTGTCGACACGCGTCGAGGTGCACATCCGACGCGATGGTCAGGAGTACCGGATGACCTTCGCCGATGGCGATCGCGCCAGCGACCTCGAAGTGGTAGGCCAGGTCGGCCGGCGCAATACCGGCACGCGCCTGCGCTTCTGGCCGGACCCGCAGTACTTCGACTCGCCGAAGATTTCGCTGGCGCGCCTGCGTCACCTGCTGCGCGCCAAGGCGGTGCTGTGTCCGGGCCTTTCGGTGTCGCTGTTCGACGAGTCGAGCGGCGAGAAGGAGCAGTGGCTGTACCAGGAGGGCCTCAGCGACTACCTGTCCGGCCTTCTCGCCGAACATGAGCGGCTGCCGGCGGAACTGTTCACCGGCCGCGCCGAACGCGGCGGCGAACACTGCGAATGGGCGCTGGCCTGGGTGCCGGAAGGCGAGCTGGTCCAGGAAAGCTACGTCAACCTGATTCCCACCGCCCAGTTCGGCACCCACGTCAACGGCCTGCGCAGCGGCCTCACCGACGCGCTGCGCGAGTTCTGCGACTTCCGCAACCTGTTGCCGCGCGGCGTGAAGATCGCGCCCGAGGACGTCTGGGACCGGCTCGCCTTCATTCTCTCGGTGAAGCTGATCGAGCCGCAGTTCTCCGGCCAGACCAAGGAACGCCTGTCTTCGCGCTCCGCCGCGCAACTGGTCGAGGGCATCGTCCACGACGCCTTCAGCCTGTGGCTCAACCAGCATGTGGAACTCGGCGAGAAGATCGCCCAGCTCGCCATCGAACGCGCGCAGGTGCGGCTCAAGCGCGACCGCATCGTGGTGCGCAAGAAGATCACCAGCGGCCCCGCCCTGCCCGGCAAGCTGGCCGACTGCAGCGACACCGATCTCGCCCGTACCGAACTGTTCCTGGTCGAGGGCGATTCCGCCGGCGGTTCCGCCAAGCAGGCGCGCGACAAGGGCTTTCAGGCCATCCTGCCGCTGCGTGGCAAGATCCTGAACACCTGGGAAGTCGAATCCTCGGGCGTACTGGCCTCGACCGAAGTGCACGACCTCGCCGTGGCCATCGGTTGCGATCCGGGCAAGGACGATCTGTCGGGCCTTCGCTACGGCCGCATCATCATCCTCGCCGATGCTGATTCCGACGGCCTGCACATCGCCACCTTGCTGTGCGCCCTGTTCCTGCGCCATTTTCCGGCGCTGGTGCGGGCCGGGCACGTGTACGTGGCGATGCCGCCCCTGTATCGGGTGGACGTGGGCAAGCAGGTTTTCTACGCGCTCGACGAGGACGAGAAGCGCATCCTTCTCGAGCGCATCGAAGAGGAGAAGATCAAGGGGCAGGTCACCGTGACCCGCTTCAAGGGCCTCGGCGAGATGAACCCGCCGCAGTTGCGCGAATCCACCATCCACCCCGACACCAGACGCCTGGTGCAGCTCACCGTGGACGACCCGCCCGCCACCGAGGCGTTGATGGACATGCTGCTCAGCAAGAAACGCGCCTCCGACCGCCGCAACTGGCTGGAGCACAAGGGCGACCTCGCCTCGATCGAGGTGTGACCCGGCGCGGCGTGCTGGCCTTTCGTAGAGCCGAGCTTGCTCGGCTCAAGCGGTGCGGTGTGCCGCGAGGCCTGAAGCGTAGCAAGCTCCGCTCTACAAGAAACGTGAAACGGGGCCCGAAGGCCCCGTTTCATTGCTCCTTAGCCTCAGGGCCGCTTGATCCAGAGATCGTAGCTGCCGCTGCCGCTGTAGGACAGCACACGCCAGTAGTAGTAACCGGCAGTACCGTTGTAGGTGATGTGCTCGCTGGAATTGCTGCTGGTGGCGCTGGCCACGCGCACCCAACTGCTTCCGCTCCAGCGATACAGTTCGAGATCGAAGTCGGCATTGGCCGGTCCTTCGAGCCAGCCCTGATGCGATCCGGACACCGTGCTCTGGTAGTAGGTCCCGTTGGGCTGGACCTGCGCCTGGCCACTGCCGGACAGCGAACCGGAGTACTTGGTGCATCCGGTGCATGGCGCGCTCACCGGTTCGGTCCAGCTGGCCTGCAGGGTCACGCCCGAGTACGCGGCATAGCCGCGGATCATCACGTGCCAGGTGCCGGACTGCGGCGAGGCGAACGAACAGCTCTCGTTGTTGCCGTTGAGATAGGGCCGGCAATCGTACGTCGATGTGGTCGGCTCGGCGCCCCGTCGCACGTACAGATCGGCGTCGCCGCTGCCACCGGAAATGGCGATCTGCAGATTGGTCGCACCGGCGGGAATGGCTACCGTCCAGCGCCGCTCGCTGCCGGTCGCCCCGGACAGATTGCCTACCGGCTGCCCGTTCTGCAGGGCGACTGGTGCGGGCGGCGGCTCCACCGCTGCCACCGCGGCATTGGCATCGACGATGCCGCTGCCGCAACCCGAGCAGCTCGCCGGGAAGGCGCGCGCGGTGTTCTTCAGGATCTGCTCGACCTCGGCCGGCGACTTCGCATTCACCGCCTGCATCAGGGCCACCACGCCGGCTACGTGCGGCGCCGCCATGGAGGTGCCGCTCTGGTAGCCATAGCCCTCGGTGGTCGGCGTCGTGGTGCCGTTGTTGACCGTCGACGCGACGCCGTTGGCGGCTGTGCTGCTGGCGTCGCCGCCGGGCGCGGCCACGTCGATCAAGGTACCGAAGTTGGAGTACCAGGCGCGGCCGCCGGCGCGGTTGGTGGCGGCCACCGCGATGACGTTGTTGCAGTTGGCCGGACGCGCATTGGACACGTTGACGCCATCGTTGCCGGCGGCGACCACCACCACCGAGCCGCGATTGACGGCACTGTTGATGGCGTTCTGGTAGGTGCTGCCGCAGCTTCCGCTGCCGCCCAGGCTCATGTTGATCACCTCGGCCGGGTTGGCATTGGCCGGTACACCGCTGACGCTGCCGCCGGAGGCCCAGACGATGGCATCGGCGATGTCGGACAGCGCGCCACCACAGCGGCCGAGCACGCGCACCGGCACCACCTTTGCCTGCGGCGCGACACCGGCCACGCCCTTGCTGTTGTTGGTCACCGCGGCGACGGTGCCGGCGACGTGGGTGCCATGCCAACTGGAGTTCGAGGCCGGACTGCCCGAGTAGCACTCGTTGGCCGCCACCCAGTCACCCTCATCGCGCGGGTTGGAATCGCGTCCGTTGCCGTCGCGAGCGGTGGCCGCACTGCTGATGAAGTCGTAACCGCCGACGATGTTGCCGTCGAGGTCGCTGTGCGGCGTGATGCCGGTATCCAGCACCGCCACGCGCACGCCGTTGCCGCGCGAGCGGTCCCAGGCTGCGGGCAGACGCAGGCCACCGGTGGCCTCGTGATAATGCCACTGGGCGTTGTAGTGGGTGTCGTTGGGCGTCCAGGCAATGGTCATGCGCGCATCCGGCTCCACGTACTCGACGCTGGGATGCCTTGCCAGCGCACGCATCAGCGCTTCGCTGGCGGCGCGGGACAGTTTGCGGTCGACCTCGATCAATTCGGCGCCGACGGCGAGCCGCCTGACTTCGGCGATGCTCAGGCCGACGCTGCGGCCGATGCCGTTCAGCGCCTGCTGTCTCACCTGGTCCTGGAATCGCTCGGCGCTGCCCTCCCTGAACTGCACGATGAAACGGTCGTACTCGTACGGACCGTCGAGGGCGGAAAGGTTGATGCGCGAGGATTCGTCGTCGCGCGAGGCACCCAGGCCGGATGCCTGGACGTGACCTGCAAAGGCGATGGAAACGGAAAGCGCGAGCGCGCACCGGTGGAACGCACGGTTCTTGCGTGGAAGCACGGAATGACCCCCCAAGGGCTGGTTGCAGACTCCAACTCCCCGTGATGTCACGGGGCGCGAGACACCCCATTCTTGCCCCGACCACGCCAGCAGCGCGCAACGTCCCCCGGTTCAGCGGCCCCCCGACCGCGATCCCCGATGTCTGCCCCCGCACTGCCTGTGGTGACCGTAGTCTGGTCGACAGCGTGGAGGCGCCGGGTCAGGCCGAGCGCGCCATCAGCGCGCAAAGCGCGGCCGACGCTAGCAGGGCCTGCCTGCTTCGTCAATAGTCTCTCGCTACTCCTCGAAACCGTCGGCGAACACCGTCGGCGCGGCGGCGGTCACCTGCAATGCATCCGGAATCTGGACCAGCGCCTGGGCAAGGTCGCCGCCGATCGCGCCATTGCCGTCGATATCGAGATACAGCGCCACCCACAGCGCGTAGCTGCCGGGCGGCGTGCCGGGCGGCACCACGAAATCGCGGGTGGCCAGCGCCACGCCTGGCGAAAGTTCCAGCAGGCGGTCGTTGGACGGATCGGAGAGGAAGGGATCGCTGCCACGCCGGATGCTGGCGCCGATCAGCACCGCCTGATGGCTCTCGGCGGCGCGATTGAGCGCCTCGACGACGATCTCGAAGCCTTGTCCCGCTGTGACCGATGCCGGTGCAGGCGCCGCGTCGAGGATCGAAAGCACCTGGGTCATCGCCGCCGAGCGCATGCCGCTGCCGGCACCGTTGGCGTTGTAGTAGTGGTTCACGATCCACGGCCATGCCTGGAAGTGCGGTGTCAGCGACCAGCGCTGCGTGCCCCACTGGCTCATGCCGCGGCCGTGGCCGAAGCAGTCCCGGCCGAGGCCGACGCTGTCCTCCAGGCATGGCCAGTTGGCAGCCGGCGACCCGTTGTAGCCGTCTCCGCAGGAAAAATCGCTATTGCTGCACGACATCGTGCCGAGCTTGCAGTTGTTCTCTGCCGAGTACTCGGAACGGAACACGGTCCCGTTGCGCTTCATCATCAGCCCGGCGGTGGCGCGCGCGGCCTGGACGCCGTTGCCGTGGACATTGGGGCCGTTCACCTGGCAGCACGCCGACGAACACAGGTCGAAGGGACGGCTCACCGGGGGATTCAGTGCATGCCAGGCGCCATAGCTGCGATAGGCCACCGTGCCGGCGCGCAGCGAACTCTGCGTCCAGCTCGCGATCCACTCGTAGGTGATGCCGCGCCGCACGTAGGTTTCGAGGTCGAACACACAGACGTGCGTGCAGCTTGCCGTGCAGCAGCTCTGCGTACAGGAGGCATCGGCGAAACCGACCCGCACCGACAGCGGCGGCTGGTCGGGATCGGTACCTGCCGGACCGTCGCGCCGGAAGGCATCCTCCAGTTGGATGCCGCCATGCAGGGGATGCTGGTGGCGGTGACGCGCCGGTTCCCCTGCGACCAGATCGACCACCCGCCATGCGCTTCCCGCGGCCCAGGGTATCGCCGGATCCACCAACCGCATTCGCCCCGAGACCCAGGCTTCGAGACGCAGAAACTCGGTCGCTCGGTCCAGCGTGGGCGGTGGCGCCTCGAACGCGTAGGCGCCGTCGGCAGCGCTGAGCGCAACGAGGCCCAGCGGTTCCAGGCGCAACTCGACGCCCGCCAGCGGAGCCAGTGTTTCGGCGTTCCGCACGATGCCCGCAAGATGCAAGGCGTCGGCATCCAACCCGCTGTCCGGTTGCGCCTCATCCAGTGGCGTCAGCCACAAGGTCCAGCCGTGCGCGCCGGGTTCCACTACCGTCGCAAGCGGCGCATGGCCCGGCGCGTGCACCTTGGCAAGGAACGGGCCGGAAAGGTCGATCCGCACGCGCCCAGCCGTGGTGCGCACCTCCTGGGCGGCGGCGACGTCTGCGAAGCCTTCCAGCCTCTCGCGCGTCACGCCCTCGGTTCGCGCGAGCGGATGGAGCGCCAGGGTGGCTTCCAGGGGTGCCCCGGTCACCGCGCTGCGAACCAGCACATCGACCTCGGCCGCGCCCACGGCACGGACCGATGCGATGCACCCAAGCAAGCAGGCGGCGACCAGACACACCGCGTTTGGCGTGGAACTCACGATATCGACCCCCCGGTGGATACCGGAAGCATGCTACCAACCCGAACGGGGACAAGGCCAATGGGCAGGGCGAGTACCCGGGTTGCGCTGCACACGCCGTGCTCCGTTGCGGACCCTCAGTCCGGGACGAAGGAGGACCGGGAGGTTGCGATCATTCGAAACCGTCCGCAAAGATCCCATGGCCGACACCGTAGGCCGCAATGCGCGCGCTCGGAATCCCACCTGCCAGGTCGAAGTCGCCACCGGCGACCAGCAGTCCGTCGTGCTCGGACAGGGCCCACACGGTGCCGTTCATCCCGTTCGCCGACGGCTGGGCCAGCGCCGACCAGCCTCTTCCGTCCCAGCTCGCGATGAAGCGCGCAGCCGCACCACCGGCCTCGGTGAACTCGCCGCCGGCGATCAACGCACCCTGGCGTGTTGCAAGGGCATGGACGATGCCGTTGACGCCGGTGCCCGACGGCCCGGACAGCCCCGACCAGGCGCTGCCGTCCCAGCGCGCAATGCCACCGACCGCCACACCGCCGGCGGATCCGAAGCCGCCGCCGGCGATCAGCGTGTTTTCGTGCTCAACAAGCGCATACACCACACTGCCCACGCCGGTCTCGAAAGGCCCGGACAGCGGCGACCATCCGAGGCCGTCCCAACGTGCGACGCGGTTCACGATCACCCCGCCCGCGATGGAGAAGCTGCCCCCCGCGAACAGGTGGTTCTGGTGCACGGTCAGGGCCAGGACGGTGCCGCTCATGCCATTGCCCGATGGCCCGGAAAGTGCCGACCAGTCGGTACCGTCCCAACGCGCGATGCGGTTCACCGTCACCCGGCCGGCCGTGGTGAACGAACCGCCGACGATCAGCGAATCCTCATACAGGGCAAACGCAAGGACAGGCCCGTTGACGCCCGCCCCCGATTCCGGCGCGAACGCCGACCAGGTGTTTCCGTCCCAGCGCGCAATGCGGTTCACCGTCACCCCGCCCGCCTTGGTGAATGTACCGCCGACCACCAGCGCGCCCTGATACACGGCGACGGCATGCACGGTCCCATCCAGGCCGCTCCCGGACGGCCCCGACAACGCCGACCAGGTGCGCCCGTTCCAGCGCGCAATCCGGTTCATCGTCGCGCCGCCCGCTGTGACGAAACTGCCGCCCGCGATCAATGAACCCTCGAACTGGCCGAGGGCATAGGTCGTCAGGTTCAACCCCGACCCCGAAGGGGGAGACAATGCCGACCATGTCGCCCCATCCCAGCGCGCGACGCGGTTGGCCATCGCTCCGCCGGCGGTGGTGAAGCGGCCAGCCGCGATCAATGCGCCCTGGTACCCGGTTAACGCCCATACCGCATCGTTGGTCCCGGCCGCCGTGGGTCCCGACAGCGATGACCAGGAGACACCGTCGAAGCGGGCGACCCGATTCGCCGTTGCGCCGCCGGCCGAGGTGAACTGCCCGCCCACGATCAACGCGCCCTCATGCACGGTGAACGCATCGACCACACCGTTCAGCCCGCTGCCCGGAAACGCCGACCAGGCGCTCCCATCCCAGCGCGCGATCCTGCCTGCTGCCACACCTCCGGCCGTCGAGAAGCCGCCGCCCGCGACCAGCGCACCATCGAATACCGCCAGCGCATGGACCTGGCCATTGACCCCGGCTTCGAGAGGCCCGGACAGCGCCGACCACTTGCTGCCGTCCCAGCGCGCAATGCGATTGGCAGTCACACCGCCGGCCCTGGTGAACCAGCCGCCTGCGATCAAGGCACCTTCGTACACCGCCAGCGCGTGGACCGGGTTGTTCACGCCCAACTCGTCACGCAGGTCACTCGACAGCGCCGACCAGCCCTCACCATCCCAGCGCGCGACATTGTTCACCTCCACGCCGCCGGCCTCGACGAACCATCCGCCTGCGACCAGCGCACCGTCGTACACCGCAAGGGCATGCACGACGTTGCTGGTGCCGATGCCCGCCGGCCCCGACAGCGCCGACCACTCGCTGCCGTCCCAGCGCGCCACGTGCTGGACGCTCACGCCGCCTGCTTCGGTGAAGAACCCGCCCGCAATCAGGGCGCCGTCGTACACGGCCAGGGTCCAGACATAGTGATTGGTGCCGCTGCCGAGCGGGCCGGACAGGGCATGCCATGCGCTGCCGTCCCAGCGGGCGATGTGATGGACCGCCTGGTTGCCGATGGCGCCGAAATCGCCGCCGACGATCAGATCGCCGTCGTACACGATGGCGGCACGCACGCGCTGCGCGAAACCCTCGAACTCGAAACCCGGCTGCCAGGCGGGGCCTGCATCGACGCCACCTTGACGCGCCAGCTCCTCGCCGCGCGCATCCACCAACCGCCAGACATATCCGTCCCGCCCGTCCAGCGCGGGCCGCGGCAGAAGATTCATGCTCTCTGCAAGCGCCTGCCGCTCGCCGAGCGCCACGAAGCGCCCTCCACCATCGTCGTAGCCTACTTCCAGCGACACCGGAAACGTGCCCGACCACTTCACTGCGATCTGCGCCCGGTCGCTTCCTTCGATCGACGCAAGCTCCAGTACCGAGAAATCAGGCAACTGCGCACCTTCCGCCAGCGTGCCCGACAGCCCGACCAGCAGCAGCAGCCAGCGCATGCGCCGATGAAACGGCGGACTTCGGACTTCAACGTTCGCGGAACTTCGCATCGATTCCGAAATCGCCGGTTCGGCTGGCAGGAACGCCCGCAACCTGCAGGGCGCCGAGAGCCGGCCGGGTCAGATCAGCCGGATCTCGCGCAGGCGTTCCTGCAGGTAGCCATGCGCCGTGATCGGCTCGGGATAGCGGTTGGGATTCTCCGCAGACACGCATCCGGGCAGTGTGTCGATCAGGAAATCCGGGTTGGGGTGCAGAAAGAACGGCACCGAATAGCGCGGCTGGCGTGCGGCCTCGCCCGGCGGGTTGACCACGCGGTGCGTGGTGGACGGATACACGTGATTGGTCAGGCGCTGCAACATGTCGCCGATGTTGACCACGATGGTGTCGCCCTCGGTGGTGAACGGCAGCCATGTGCCCTCGCGGGTGAGGATCTCCAGACCGGCTGCGCTGGCGCCCACCAGCAGGGTGATGAAGTTGATGTCCTCGTGGGCGCCGGCGCGCACATTGGGAATCTCGTCTTCCATGATCGGCGGATAGTGGATCGGACGCAGGATGGAATTGCCGAAATCGACCTTGTCGTCGAAGTAGTACTCCGGAAGATCGATGTGCAGGGCCAGCGCGCGCAGCACGCGCGCGCCCAGGTCGTCCAGCGCCTCGTAGAGGCCATAGCCGAATTCGCGGAATCCCGCGACTTCGCCCGGCCACAGGTTGGGCGGCATGACATCGGCGTACTTCGAGTCCGGCGGCAGCTCGCGGCCGATGTGCCAGAACTCCTTGAGATCGGGGTACTGGCTGTCCTTGGCGGTCTCCACCTTGAACGGCGTGTAGCCACGCGCGCCGCCGCCGCCCTTCACGTGGTACTTCATCTTGACCTCCTCCGGCAGTGCGAAGAAGGCCTGGAAGCAGGCATAGGCCCGCTCGATCAACTGCGCCGATATGCCGTGGCCGCGAATGCCACAGAAGCCGTATTCGCGGTAGGCGGCACCGACCTCGCGCACGAACCGGTCGCGGTCGGAACCGCCAGCGTCGAACTGACGGATGTCGAGGGTGGGAACGTGTCGGTTCATGGCTCGATGGAATGGAAGGCTCAGGCTGCGGATCGTACCGCTTCGACCAAGCGATCGGCCAGCGCGGCGGCCAGGTCGGCATCGTCGGTCTCCACCGTCACACGTACCAGCGGTTCGGTGCCGGACGGTCGCAGGACCACCCGACCGCCATCGCCCAGGGCCTTCTCGACGGCACGCAGTTCCCCCTGCACAGCGGCGCTGGCCACCGCCTCGCGGCTGCGCGTGCTGGTCACGTTGCGGGTGATCTGCGGTACCTTGTCCAGGCCCTGGCGAAGTTCGGCCAGGCTGGCGCCTGACTGCGTCATGGCGTCGAGCACCTGAAGGGCGGATACGATGCCGTCCCCGGTGCTGGCGCGGTCCAGGCACAAAAGGTGCCCGGAGGTCTCCCCGCCCAGCACGCCGCCATGCTTGCGCAGCATCTGATGCACATAACGGTCGCCGACGCGGGCGCGCTGGAAGCCGATCCCCATGGCGCGCAGGCTGCGCTCCAGGCCGAAGTTGCTCATCAGGGTGCCCACCACCGGTCCTTTCAGGCGACCACTGCCCTGCCAGTCGCGCGCGAGAATGTAGAGCAGGTCGTCGCCGTCCAGCAGCGCGCCGCCGGCGTCGACCATCAGCACCCGATCACCATCGCCATCGAAGGCGATGCCAAGCTCCGCACCGGTCTCGCGCACGCGCTGCACCAGCGCGTCGATGTGCGTGGAACCCACGCCGGAATTGATGTTGAGCCCGTCGGGCTCCACCCCGATGGCGTCCACGCCAGCACCCAGCTCGGCGAACAGCCGTGGCGCCACCTGGTAGGTGGCGCCGTGCGCACAATCGAGCACCACGCGCAGCCCGCGCAGATTGAGATTGTCGGGTACGGTGCCCTTGCAGAATTCCACATAGCGCGCGGCAGCGTCGTTCACCCGCCGCGCCCGGCCGAGCGACTGCGACGGCACGGTGCTGAACGGGGTATCGAGCATGTCCTCGATGGCACCCTCGACGGCATCGTCGAGTTTTTCGCCCTGGGCCGAGAAGAACTTGATGCCGTTGTCCTGGTGCGGGTTGTGCGAGGCGCTGATGACGATGCCGGCGCTGGCGCGCAGCGATCGCGTGAGATAGGCGACCGCCGGCGTCGGCATCGGTCCCAGCAGCAGCACGTCTGCTCCGGCGGCGACCAGCCCTGCCTCCAATGCCGACTCGAACATGTAGCCGGAGATGCGCGTGTCCTTGCCGATCAGCACGCGCACGCCATTGCCCCGCCGCAAGACCCTGCCCACCGCCCAGCCGAGGCGCAGCATGAAATCCGCCGAGATGGGCCATTCGCCGACCCGGCCGCGGATGCCGTCGGTGCCGAAATACTTGCGTTCGCTCATGGCCGGGCATGTTGCGCCCGGCGTCCGCAAGTCGCAAGGTTCAGATCCGGTTGAAGTCGCTCACCATCCTGTTGAACTCGTACAGCATCTTGCCGGGATGGCCCTCGACCAGCTCCGGGCTTTCGGGCAGGAAGAAGGTGTCGTGGCGCTTGCGGTCCCTGTGCATGCGCGACAGCGTCTTGGCGGTACGCAGGAAGGTGTTGCCATTGCTCAGATAGCCGCTCATGCCCGCGCTCTTGCTGACGCGCCTCTGGGTCTGCTCCAGCTCGGCCAGCAGCGTTTCGAACTGCGCCACTTCGGCGTCGAAAGCGTCTCGTTGGAAACTGCGGTCACCCGAAGGCTTGGCCAGCGAAAGTGCGGCGCGGGCGTGGCGCATGCTGGCCAGCAGCAGGTAGTCGACGCGACGCTCGGGATCCGCCGCAAGACGCTCCAGCCGTCGCGTCTGCAGGCCCTCGGTATGCAGTCTGATCTGTTCGGAAAGCGCCTTGTCGGCCGCCGCGAATCGATCGAAGGCGTCGACCAGCGGCTGGTGCATTTCCTTGCCGCGCTTCATGCGGTCGTCCTTGTAGTTCTCCATGTCGTAGTAGCGGTATGCCTCGACCACCAGCCCGTGCACGGTCCGCAGCGCCTCGGCCCAGGCAGCGCCCGCTTCGTGCAGATCGTCCAGATGCGGCGGGCGCTCTGCCGCCGCGGCGATATTCCTGGGGCAGTTGCCAGGACTGTGTACCTCGTAGAGCCCGTAGACGATGCGCTCACGCCCGGTCGGCCCGCGCTTGCCCACCCAGGAGTGGTATCGGTTGCGGCTGTCGAAGATGCGCTCGGAATGGTAATTGGCGCAGCGGATGTAGGTGTCGAGCTTCTTCGCAAGCTCGACATCCTGCTCGATGTCCTGCGCCGAGGCGACGGCGCTTGACATCATCCCGAGCAGTAGCGACACCGCAAGCAGACGATCGATGCGCATGGCGGTTCTCCCACGATGAACGGACCTGTCGAGGGTATCGTCATCAGGCGGGAGAAGCGGACAGGCGTGGCTTGTGCCCTGTGCCCTGTGCCCTGTGCCCTGTGCCCTGTGCCCTGTGCCCTGCGCGGCGCCGATCAATCCTCGTCCCAGACCACCTTCGGTGCGACGCCGCTCCGCGCCTTCGGCAACAAGGGCCGCACCGCTTCCAGAACTGCCACGGCGTCGCGGGTGGCGGCCACGTCGTGGACCCGCAGCAGCCGGGCACCGCGCTGGGCGGCAATCACTGCGGCGGCCAGCGACCCGGGCAAACGCTGGTCGGGTTTATCGCGGCCGGTGATGGCACCGATCATCGACTTGCGCGAAAGGCCGGCCAGCACCGGCACGCCGATTTCTGCCAACTGGTCCAGCCGCGCCAGCAGCGCCAGGTTGTGCTCCAGGGTCTTGCCGAAGCCGAAGCCTGGGTCGATGACGATCTTCTTCTTGTCGATCCCCGCCATTTCGCAGGCGAACACGCGCTCGGCCAGGAAGCGTCGCACCTCGCCCACCACGTCGTCGTAGTCGGGCGCTTCCTGCATGCTGCGCGGTTCGCCCTGCATGTGCATCAGGCAAACCGGCACGCCGAGCTCGGCCACTGCGTCAAGCGCGCCTTCGCCGCGCAGGGCGCAGACGTCATTCACCATCCCGGCGCCGGCGGCCACCGCGGCACGCATCACTGCGGCCTTGGAGGTGTCGACCGAGATGGGCAGCTCGCACTCCCGTGCCAGCCGCTCGATCACAGGCATCACCCGGTCCAGCTCTTCCTGTTCGGACACCGGCTCGGCCCCGGGACGGGTCGACTCGCCCCCCACGTCGAGGATATCGGCGCCCTCCTCCACAAGCTTCAACCCGAAGGATACGGCGGCTTCGACATCCGCCAGCCGCCCGCCATCGGAGAACGAATCCGGCGTGACGTTGACGATGCCCATGATGCGCGGCCGGTCAAGCACGACGACGCGGCCAGCGCAGTCGAGGGTGCGGAGGGAGGGGTCGGGGAACATGGGTGCGCTCCTATCAGGGCCTAGGGCCTAGGGCCTAGAATCGGCGAGATTGATGCGCTGCCACCGGCTCCGGGCGTTTAGGCAAACGCCGCGCGCCGCGAAAGCAAGGCCGCCAAACTTGCCGGCTTTACTCCCTAGGCCCTAAGCCCCAAGCCCTAGGCCCTAAACCAGCTCAGGTCTGCGCCGCCGGCCCACCCACCACAGGTGGGACGGTGGGCTTGCCCGGGCCATCGTTGCTGGGACGCGTGCTGCTGGCCCAGTCGCTTGGCGGGCCTGGCTCGCGGCCTTCCATGATGGCGTCGATCTGGTGGCTGTCGACGGTTTCATACTGGATCAGGGCACCGGCCATGGCGTGCAGTTTGTCGATGTTCTCGGTGAGCAACCGGTGTGCGGTGGCGTAGGTCTGGTCGATGATCTGCCGCACCACCTCGTCGATCCTGCGCGCGGTATCGTCGGACACGTTCTTGTGCTGGGTAACCGAGCGGCCCAGGAACACTTCATCCTCCTGTTCGCCGTAGGTCATCGGGCCGAGCTCGTCGGTGAGGCCGTACTTGGCCACCATGTCACGGGCCAGGGCGGTGGCGCGCTTGATGTCGTCGGAAGCGCCGGTGGTGACCTTCTCCTTGCCGAAGATGATCTCCTCGGCGGCACGCCCACCGAACAACGAGCACAGGCGCGATTCCAGCATCTCCTTGGAATGGCTGTAGCGGTCTTCCTCGGGCAGGAACATGGTGACGCCCAGGGCGCGCCCACGCGGAATGATGGAAACCTTGTAGACCGGATCGTGACTTGGCACCAGGCGACCGACGATGGCGTGTCCGGCCTCGTGGTAGGCGGTGAGGCGCTTCTCCTCCTCGTTCATCACCATGGACTTGCGCTCGGAGCCCATCATGATCTTGTCCTTGGCGCGCTCGAAATGCTCCATGTGCACCTCGCGCGCGTTCTCGCGGGCGGCGAACAGCGCGGCTTCGTTGACCAGGTTGGCGAGATCGGCGCCTGAGAAACCAGGTGTGCCGCGGGCGATGCGCATCGGGTCGACGTTGGCGCCAAGCGGCACCTTGCGCATGTGCACCTTGATGATCTGCTCGCGGCCCTTGAGGTCGGGCAACGGCACCACCACCTGGCGGTCGAAGCGGCCGGGGCGCAGCAGCGCCGGGTCGAGCACGTCGGGGCGGTTGGTGGCGGCGATGACGATGATGCCCTCGTTGCCCTCGAAGCCGTCCATCTCCACCAGCAACTGGTTCAGCGTCTGCTCGCGCTCGTCGTGACCGCCGCCGAGGCCGGCGCCGCGATGGCGGCCGACCGCGTCGATCTCGTCGATGAAGATGATGCAGGGAGCGTGCTTCTTGGCCTGCTCGAACATGTCGCGCACGCGCGAAGCGCCGACGCCGACGAACATCTCGACGAAGTCGGAACCGGAAATGGTGAAGAACGGCACCTTGGCCTCGCCTGCGATGGCCTTGGCCAGCAGGGTCTTGCCGGTGCCGGGCGAACCGACCATCAGCACGCCGCGCGGAATGCGTCCACCGAGTTTCTGGAACTTGCCGGGATCACGCAGGAAATCGACCAGTTCCTTGACCTCCTCCTTGGCCTCCTCGACGCCGGCGACGTCGGCAAAAGTGATCTTCACCTGGTCCTCGCCCTGCAGCATCTTGGCGCGCGAACGCCCGAAGCTCATCGCCCCGCGACCGCCGCCGCCGGACTGCATCTGGCGCATGAAGAAGATCAGGATGGCGATGAAGATGATGAACGGCAGCCAGCTGATCAGGATGTCGAACAGCGACGGCCCGGTCTTGGGCGGGGCCTGCTCGATGCTGACGTTGTACTTCAGCAGATCGGAGACCATGTAGATGTCGGAGGGTGCCACCGTGGTGAAGCGCTGGCCGTCGCGTCGCTCACCGAAAATGGTACGGCCGTCCTCGGCGATGCGCACCTTGGCGATGCGGTTGTCGTACACCTCGTTCATGAACTGGGCATAGTCCATTTCATTGAGGCCCGGCCTCTGCTGCGAGAAGCCGTTGACTACCGCCATCAGCACCAGGGCGATGACGATCCAGAGCATCAGGTTCTTGGCCATGTCGTTCATTTCGGGGGAGATTCGTTGTTCACGGGCCTACGTTCAATGGATCATTGTGCCTCAAGCGGACGCATCCGAGCCGCCTGGCAAGGGTGCGCCGGCACCGCGAAAGTCCATGGCCACCGCGTACACCTCGGGGCTGCGACCCCGCGAAGCCTTGGGTTTCCGCAGCACAACACGCCGATAATCGCGGCGCAAGTCCCTGACGTAATCGTCGAATCCGGGGCCCTGAAAGAGTTTGACCAGGAAATCGCCACCTGGTTTCAGCCACTGGGCGGCGAAATCCCGCGCCAGTTCGGCCAGGTGCATGCCGCGCGGCCGATCCACGGCTGCCAACCCTGTCATGTTGGGGGCCATATCGGAAAGCACAAGGTCGACGCGCTGGCCGCCAAGCGCGGCCTCGAGGCGTGACAGTGCGTCGGCCTCCCTGAAATCGCCGTGAATGAACTCCACGCCGGCGACCGGCGGCATATCGAGGATGTCGAGCGCGATCACGCGTCCCTGCTCGCCCATGGCCTGGCGTACGAACTGCGACCAGCCGCCCGGCGCGGCGCCGAGATCGACCACCACCATGCCCGGACGGATCAGGCGGTCCTTGCCCAGCAGTTCCTCCAGCTTGAACACCGCGCGCGAGCGCCAGCCCTCGGCCTGGGCGCGCTTCACGAAAGGATCGCTGAAATGCTCCTTGAGCCAGCGCTGGCTGCTCTTGCTTCGGGCCATGGGCGGACGGCACCAGGGAGGGAACCGGCAATGATACTCTTTGCGCCCCTGCCCCGACCTGTTCATCGCATGCCGCTCAGCCCCCACCAGAAACGCCACCTGCGCGGTCTCGCGCATGCCCTGCGCCCCATCGTCATGATCGGCGACAAGGGGCTGACCGATGCCGTGCTGGCCGAACTCGAGGTCGCGCTGGACCACCATGAACTGGTCAAGCTGAAGATCGCTGCCGATGGCCGTGAACAGCGCCGCGCGATGATCGCCGAGATCGCCGGGCGAAGCGGCAGCGAAGTGGTGCAGACGGTCGGGCACATGGCAACCGTCTACCGGCGCAATGCCGAACAGCCGCGCATACCGCTCCCCGGGCGCTGAGGAGGCGCGGTTGTGCCGCTGCAATACGAAGCACCGCATGGGCATCTGTACGTGCGCTGGGTGCGCGAGGACAGCATTGCGGTCTCGGATCGCACCTTCACCCGCAGTTTCCTGCTGACCCCGGAACAGGCGGGCGACTGGCAGGTCGCGGCACTGTCCGACCTTCAGGATGCGGCCCTGGCGCCCCTGTTCGAGCTGGCGCCGGAACTGGTGATTCTCGGCACCGGGCCACGCCAGGTGTTTCCGAGCCAGCACACCCTGGCCGCGTTCCTGACCCGAGGCATCGGTGTCGAGGTCATGGACAACGGTGCCGCGGCCCGTACCTTCAACGTGCTGGCCGCCGAAGGTCGACGCGTGGTGGCGGCGTTTCTGCTTGGCTGAGCCTTGAACGGTGCCGAGCAGGCTCGGCACTACGAAGACCTTGGGCTTGCGCGCTGTCGTAGAGCGTGGCTTGCTGCGCCCTCAACGCGGCGGCAGATGCTCGGCCGGGTTGACCGGGCGTCCGCCGCGGCGGATCTCGAAATGCAGTTTCTCGCGGTCGGTGCCGGTGCGCCCCATCTCGGCGATCTGCTGGCCGGCGCGCACGCGCTGGCCCTCGCTGACCAGACGCCTGCGATTGTGGCCATACGCGGAAAGGTACTGCTCGGAGTGCTTGATGATGATCAGCTCTCCATAGCCGACCAGTCCCGAACCCGAGTACACCACCTCGCCGTCGGCCGAGGCATAGACCGGGTCTCCCGCTGTTCCGGCGATATCGATTCCCTGACGCAGGGGATCGTTGGCTGCAAACGTACGCAGCAGCGGGCCGCTGGCCGGCCAGCGCCAGGCCACGCCCTGGACCGTACGCGTGGCTGCGGGAGGCCCCTGCGGCGTGGTGGCGCTCGGCGTGGGTGGTGGGTCGACGGACGGCGTGCGTGCTTCTGCGCTTCGATCGGGCGTTGGCGCGGGCCGCGTGGGCGCTTGCGTCTCCGCAGGTTGGGGTCGTGGTTGCGTGGTCCGAGGTGTATCCGTCGCCGGTCCCAGCGCCTCGACCCGGGCCGGACGATCATCGATCACCAGTGGCTGCGTTTCCACCGGACCGGTCGAGGCGACGATGTCCGGCGACCTTGCCGCGACCGCCGGCACCGCGCCAGGTCGCCAGCCCGGAGGTGGCGTCAGGCGCAGGCGCTGTCCGATGTAGATGGTGTAGGGCGACCCGACCTGGTTCCATGCGGCGAATTCGCGCCAGTCGAGGTTGTTGCGGAAGGCAATGCCATAGATGGTATCGCCGCGTTGCACCAGGTGCGTATCGTCGACCGCCCGTGCGCTGCGCGGCACGCCCGGCGAGCGGTCGTGCACCGGTGCCGGAGCGCTGGCGCAGCCAGCCAGCACCAGAAGCGACAACAGCAGGATCCGTCGCGTGTGCATGGTCGGCTTCAGCGCAGCCACAGCCACAGACCGGCGGCCACCACCAGCGCGACGCCCAGCCAGCCCAGCCATTCGACGTGGCGGCGAATCTGCGCCTCCATGCGTTCGCCGCCGATGCGGATCAGCGAGGCAACCAGGAAGAAACGCCCGCCGCGTCCGACCATCGAACCCAGCACAAACGGCAGGAAGGGCATGCCGAAGGCGCCCGAAGCGATGGTGAACACCTTGAATGGAATCGGTGTGAAGCCCGCGGCCAGCACGATCCAGAAGCCGTAGCGGGCGAACAGGTCCTGCACCTGCACGAAGGCGGACCAGTATCCGAACCGGTGCAGCCACGGCTCGACCAGCTCGAAGGCGAACATGCCAAGCAGGTAACCGACCAGTCCGCCGGCCACCGAGGCAATGGTGCACACGCTGGCGAAATAAAATGCGCGTCGCGGTCGCGCCAGCGCCATGGGAATCAGCATCACATCCGGCGGCACCGGAAAGATGATGCTTTCCGACGCGCTCACCGCCACCAGGTAGCGCGTCGCGTGTCGATGTTCGGACAGCGCCAGGGTGCGCCGGTAGATCGGCTCGAACAGGGCCATCAAAGCACGCCGCCCAGCAGGGGCACGAAAGTCACCGGGTCGAAGGCTTCTTCCAGCAGACCCTCGGCACCCCGGGTGACGCGCAGCAGGCGCTGTGCACCCGGCAACCCGACCGGGGCCACCAGCACGCCGCCCACGGCAAGCTGATCGATCAGGGCGGGCTCGACCACCGGTCCCGCCGCGGTCACCAGGATGGCATCGAAGGGCGCCTCCTCGGGCCAGCCCAATCGGCCATCGTCGTGACGCGAACGGATATGGGTGAGTCCGAGCTTGCGGAAGCGCCGGCGCGCCAGTCGCAGCAGCTCGTCGATGCGCTCGACCGTGTACACGCGATCGACCAGGGTGGCCAGGATGGCCGCCTGGTAGCCCGATCCGGTACCGATCTCCAGTACCCGCGACGGACGACGGTTGCCGATCACCAGCGCGGTCATGCGTGCCACCACGAAAGGCTGCGAAATGGTCTGCCCGTGGCCGATGGGCAGCGCGGTGTCCTCGTAGGCGCGGCTGGCCAGGGCTTCGTCGATGAACAGGTGGCGCGGCACGGTGCGGATCGCCTCCAGCACCGCCGCGTCGGCGATGCCGGCGCCACGCAGGCGCTCGATCAGGCGGTCGCGCGCCCGCTGCGAAGTCATGCCGAGTCCGCGAGCCTCGGCGCCGAGTTTCTGTTGCAGCTTCATGCGCTGAACGCCATGGACTCGCCGAGGGCGACCACCCACCCGGAAACCTTGTCCAGCGCCTGGTAGCGGGTCAGGTCGACATGGATCGGGGTGATCGAGATGAAGCCGTTGCGCACTGCGTGGAAATCGGTGCCGGGACCGGCATCCTGTTCCGCGCCGGCGGGACCGATCCACCAGATCGGCCGACCGCGCGGGTCGGACTGCGGCACACAGGGTTCGGCGCGATGGCGATGACCGAGCCGGGTGACCTCGAAACCACGGATCTTCTCCCAGGGCAGGTCGGGCACGTTCAGGTTGAGGATGGTGTCGGCCGGCAGCGGGTCATGCACCAGGCGTTCGACGATGAGGCGCGCAGCCCGCGCCGCACTTTCGAAGTGCTGCGGCTTGTGGCCGTGGCTGGCCAGCGAAACGGCGATGGCCGGCAGGCCGAGAAAGCGCCCTTCCATGGCTGCCGCCACGGTGCCGGAGTAGATCACGTCGTCGCCGAGATTGGCCGCGTTGTTGATGCCGGAGACGACGATGTCGGGTTCGTCGTCAAGCATGCCGCATAGCGCCAGATGCACGCAGTCGGTGGGCGTGCCGGCGACGCGGAAGAAACCACTGTCGAGGCAGGACACGCGGATCGGCTGGTCCAGGGTGAGCGAGTTGCTGGCACCGGAGCGGTCGCGATCGGGAGCGACCACGGTGACCTTGCCGAGACTGGCCAGACTGTCGGCCAGCACGCGTATGCCCGGCGCCTCGACGCCGTCGTCGTTGCTGATAAGTAGATGCATGGGGAGCGGGTCGGGAAACCGGGGAAATATACCCGAACGCGAGCCGAAACCCCGCATCGGCGAACCGCGGCTGCGCACACCAACCCCAATGTCATCCGCGCACCGGTACTATCGTGACATGCACAAACGCAAGCCGAGCAGCGTCCCGGACGCTACCGACCGCGCCCTGTTCGAGGAAGCGGTGGGGCCGGTGCGACGCATGAAATCCCCTACCGTGGTGCCCTCAGCCCCGCGGCCGAAGCCACGTCCGCGCCACTCCGAGGCCGACGAGGCGCGGGTCATGGACGAACTGCTGCGCATGGATTTCGACCCCGCCAGCATCGAGGTCGGCGAGGAACTGGTTCACCTCAAGGACGGCCACTCGCCGCGCCTGTTGAAGCGCCTGCGCCGCGGCCAGTTTGCCGTCGCCGACGAAATCGACCTGCACCAGATGAACGCGGCCGCCGCCGAGGCGACGCTCAAGCGCTTCCTCGACGAATGCCGCAGGGAAAGGCGCCTGTGCGTGAAGGTGATCCACGGCAAGGGCCTGCGCTCGAAGGCGCAGGGCCCGGTGCTGAAGAGACTCGCCGATCGCCTGCTCAGGCAGCGCGGCGATGTGCTTGCCTTCGCCTCGGCTCGCCCGTCCCAGGGTGGCACCGGCGCCACCCTGGTACTGCTGGCGGCACCACGCTGAGACGCAGAAGCGAAGCGCCCTCAGTCGTACTTGCGCGGTGGATTGACCCAGACCACGGTCACGCCGGTGCGACGCGCCACCGTCTCGACACGCGCCATCTTGTCGCCGTCGACCTGGCCCGAGACGTTGGACGCCGCGATGCCGGAATGCGCAGTGGGGGTAGTCGTGGTGGCGCAACCTGTGGCCATCGCCGCCACTGCCAGTACAGCACAGGCCTTGACGAGGAGTTGCGGGGATATCTTGCTCATGACTCAGCCTCCCGGGATGGGGTGGAAGCGGCCGAATCGATTGCGGCTGGACCGAATTCGAACCGGCCTGCGCCCGAATATGCACCCCTTGCGCCACGGTTTCCAGTGCCATCGATCCGATTCCCGGTGCCGCCGGTGAGACGTCTTCGCGCGGGCGAAAATCGATGCGACGATTCGCTGCGCCTGCCCGTCAAACGAGGTTGAACCGGGTGCCGCGGGAAGCTCCAGACCGTAGCTACCGGCTTATCGCGGCAGCGTCTTCCACTTCGCCAAGCGCTGCCAGCAGGCTGGTCATGTAGACACCGGCATCGAGTCGACAGGCAAGGCGCAGCGTCGTCTCGCTCTCGAAGCTCCACGCAAGATCTGCCGCCATCGCCCGCAGCGCGCGTCGATCCTGCTTGAGGCCTGCGGCTTCCAGACCCGCCGCAAGGCCACCGTGGGCATGCACCACGCGATGCTCCAACGCCGCCACCTGGCTGCTGCTCGGCAGACTGCCGCGACCCCAAAGCGGACCGGAGGGGTGCACATCGCCGCTCGCCAGGCGCGCATCGAGATCGGCAGGCGGCGGATCGCCGACGGGAAACCAGCTGCGACTGCCGGCCAGCACGGCGACGTCGCCCGGCAACAGGCGCTGCCAACTGCCGTCGGCGATGCGCTCGGTCAGCACCGCGTTGAACAGGGCACTGCGTGCGCTGGACAACAGCAGCGAACGGCGCGTACGCGTCAGCCGACCGCCATGACGGAACCAGCGTTCCGCCGCGGCGATGTTGCCGCCGTCGCGACCGAAACGCTGATCGCCGAAGTAGTTGGGAAAGCCCGACTGCGCCAGCGTGTGCAGTCTTTCCTCGATGGCATTGCGATCGCCCGCGACGTCCCGCAGCACCACTTCGAAGCGGTTGCCGCGCAGCGCGCCGCGCGGCAGCTTGCGCCGGTGGCGCGCCACCTCGAGCACACGCACGCCCTCGGCAGGCAGCGTGGAAAAATCCGGATCGGCACGCCCGGGCAGGTGCACGCTGAAGCTCTGTGTGGTCACCGCGTGACGGTCCTTGAGGCCGGCATAGCCGACCGCCTCCGGGCCGACGCCGACGAACGCGGCGAGCCGTTGCGCCACCCATTCGGTGTTGGCGCCGGTCTTCTGCACGCGCAGCAGCAGATGCTCGCCCTCCCCGTCGGCCGCGAAACCCAGTTCCTCGTCGACCCGGAAATCCTCCGGTGCAACGCGAAAGCGCGCCCGCAGCAGCGGCCTCATGCCCGCAGGATCAGAGCGATGGCCTGCGCCGCGATGCCCTCGCCGCGCCCGGTGAAGCCGAGCCTTTCGCTGGTGGTGGCCTTGATGCTGATGCCATCGATGTCGATGCCGAGATCGGCGGCCAGGCATTCGCGCATGGCGGCCACGTGCGGACCGACCCTTGGTGTTTCGCAGACGACGGTGGTGTCGACGTTTCCGACCCGCCAGCCGCGCCCGGCCAGCAGCGCCACCACCTGGCGCAGCAGGATGCGGCTGTCGGCGTCCTTCCAATGCGCATCCGACGGCGGGAAGTGGTGGCCTATGTCACCGAGCGCAAGCGCTCCGAGCAACGCGTCGCACAGCGCATGGATGAGCACGTCGCCGTCGGAGTGCGCGGCAATGCCGCGATCGTGGGCGATGCGCACGCCGCCCAGGACTACGTGATCGCCCTCGCTGAAGGCGTGCACGTCGAAGCCCTGACCTATGCGCATCATGGCAGCGCACCCTGGCAGCTCAGGATCCACTCGGCCATGAGCAGGTCGGAGGCGGTGGTGACCTTGATATTGTCCTCGCTCCCCGGCACCAGCAGCGGCTTCAGCCCCATAGCTTCCACCGCCGCGGCCTCGTCGGTGATCTCCGGCCCACCAGACAGCGCCAGCGCTTCGCGCAACAGGCGAACGCGAAACAGTTGCGGCGTCTGCGCGCGCCAGATCTGGTGGCGCGGCAGCGTCGCCGCCACCCGGCTGTCGCCATCGGCACGTTTCAGGGTGTCTCGCACCGGCACCGCCAGCAGGGCGCCGGCATCGTGCCCGCTGCCACGTTCGATCAGCCGCTCGATATCGGCCACGCGCACGCAGGGTCGCGCACCGTCGTGCACCAGCACGAAGGCGTCCTGCTCCAGGTCCGCGGGCAGCGCAGCCAGTCCGTTGCTCACCGAATCGACACGTTCGGCGCCGCCGCCCGCACGCCGCATCGGCTTGCCGCGCATCTCGACGGGAAGCGGCGCGGTGGCCTCGGCGGGCAACACCACCACCATCCCTTCGACCGAGGGACACGATGCCAGGCGTTCCAGCGCGTGCTGCAGCAGCGGTTTGCCGAGTACCGGGACGAACTGCTTGGGAATCTGTCCGCCGAAGCGCAGACCACGGCCGGCTGCCACCACCACGGCCCAGGTCATGGCCGCCGCCTCTCTTCCTCGCGCGGCGGCGGCGCCTCATCGACGACGTGGTAGAACACTTCGCCCGGCTTGATCATGCCAAGCTCGGAACGGGCACGCTCCTCCACCGCTTCCTCGCCTTCACGCAGATCATGCACTTCGGCAGCCAGCGCCTCGTTGCGCTGCCGGTGCTCCTCGTTTTCCTGCTGCTGACTCTCGACCGCAGACTCCAGGCGCCACACCTCACGCATGCCTCCGGCGCCGACCCACAGGCGAAGCTGCAGCAGGAGCAGCAGCACCAGCAGGCCGAGCACCAGGTAGCGGCCCATGAGGCTGACTTCCCGCCTCAGCCGCCCGAGGAAACCAGGTTCGGAAACGCCGCGCGTCCGGCATAGCTCGCGCGGCTGCCCAGCGCCTCCTCGATGCGCAGCAACTGGTTGTACTTGGCCACCCGGTCGGAACGGCACAGCGAGCCGGTCTTGATCTGGGTGGCACTGGTGGCGACCGCCAGATCGGCAATGGTGGTGTCCTCGGTCTCGCCGGAGCGGTGCGAGATGACCTGGGTATAGCCGGCACTTTCGGCCATGGCAATGGCGTCGAGCGTCTCGGAGAGCGTGCCGATCTGGTTCACCTTGATCAGGATCGAATTGGCGATGCCCTTGTCGATGCCCTCGCGGAGGATGGCAGGATTGGTGACGAACAGATCGTCGCCGACCAGTTGCACGCGCTTGCCGAGGCGCTCGCTGAGCAGCTTCCAGCCGGCCCAGTCGTCCTCAGCCATGCCGTCCTCGATGCTGATGATGGGGTAACGATCGCACCAGTCGGCCAGCAGATCGACGAAGCCCGCAGGATCCAGCGACTTGCCCTCGCCTGCCAGATCGTAGATGCCGTCGCGATGGAACTCCGAGCTGGCCACGTCGAGGCCCAGATACACGTCGACGCCGGCTTGGTAGCCGGCCTTTTCGATGGCCTCCAGGATCACCTCGACCGCTTCCTCGTTGGAACGCAGATCGGGCGCGAAGCCGCCCTCGTCGCCCACCGCGGTGGACAGGCCCAGCTTTTTCAGCACCGACTTCAGCGCGTGGAAGATCTCGGCGCCGGTGCGCAGCGCTTCAGAGAAGTTTGGCGCGCCGACCGGCAGGATCATGAACTCCTGCATGTCGACGTTGTTGTCGGCGTGGGCCCCGCCGTTGATGATGTTCATCATCGGCACTGGCAAAGAAAGCGCACCATCGCCGCCCAGATGACGCCACAAAGGCAGTTTGCGACTGGCCGCCACCGCGTGCGCCGCGGCCAGGGACACACCGAGCAGGGCATTGGCGCCGAGCCGGCCCTTGTTGTCGCTGCCGTCGAGCGCGATCAGCCTGGTATCGAGACCCCTCTGGTCGGCCGCGTCGAAGCCGCGCAGCGCCTGGGCGATGGCGCCGTTCACGTTGGCCACGGCGTTGCGCACGCCCTTGCCGAGATAGCGACCCTTGTCGCCGTCGCGCAGCTCGACCGCCTCACGCGCACCGGTGGAGGCACCGGAAGGCACCGCGGCGCGCCCGGTATGACCGGAAGCCAGCGCGACCTCGGCTTCAAGCGTGGGGTTGCCGCGGGAATCGAGGATCTCGCGGGCGTGGATGCGGATGATTGTGGTCATGAAGATTCCAGTTCTTGTTCAGTCTCGCGGGCCACGCCAGCACTGCTGCGCGCCATACATTTCCCAGCGCTTGAGCTGTCCTGGGTCGACGCCACAGGTGTTGCGGTCCATGACCTCGTCCATGGTCAGCAGCGCCAACTCAAACTCGCCGATCTCGCAATAGGCGGCGGCGAGTGCCTCCTTGAGGTCCCTGCCCACATGATCGGCGCCGAAGCGCGCCTCTGAGTCGCCGATCACTTGGTTGACGATGGCCAGCGCGCGCTTGCCGTCGCGCATTTCGGCCTCAGGGCAAGTTGCCAACACCCAAGCCAGGCGCGCACCGGCACCCCAGGTCGATTCGAGGTCCACGTTTTCCAGCGCTGCGATCGTTGCCCCACAGTCTGGGGCGAGGTCGGAATCGAGGCTGTAGGTCAAGTTGGCAATGCTCACCGCCGCGTGCTCGTAGCCGCCTTCCAGGGCGCGGCGGTACCAGAGCAGAGCGGCAGCGGAATCGCGCCGCACCCACCTGCCATCTTCGTGGATGCGCGCCAAGGTGTCCGCGGCAACCACATCGCCCTCGCCGCTAGCGTGCAGCAGCGATTCGATCACTCTTGCGCTATCGATTGCGTCAGCTTCCTCGTTCCGCCGGGACATGAGATAGAGCGATGCCGCTTCATGCGCCTCGAGCAGCCCGTCTCCCCGCTGCAGGATTTCGGCTCGCCGGTTACGTTGGAGACGCATCATGGCCTCAGAGTGGACTGACTGGGCGGGCTCGATCATGGCGAACAAGCGCGCCTGCATCTCCTCCGCCGGCAGCGCGAAGGGCGGCGGTTCCATCGCGTGCACGCGCGCTCTGAGGACATGGATCTCGGCATCCTCCGACAAAGCCTCATCCTGACTGTCATCTTCGAAATACGCGAACTCGAATAGGTCTCCCTGCATGTGCTCCAGCAGGTCGACCGTTCGCCAACCGTGGGCATCACGCATCAGGGCAACTGGCCTTGTGCTCGGCTCGCCGTCACGACTCAGTTCAAGGAGAGCTGCGTCAGCTTCTATACGTACCTCGCCCGCCTCCATCCCGGCAACCGCCTCGGCCAGGGTTTCACCGTACAGATCGCACAGAATGCCGACCAGCGCCCGACCGTCGGCATCGAAGCGCAGTGCCTCGGCCTTGCTCCGTAGCTCAAGGATCAGTCTCAGGCTCTCCATCGGCAGCCCGTCCACGACTTCGTTGAGAAACGCCTCGAAGTGATCGCCCTCGTCGTCCGGCTCAGGGTCCAGCGCACGAAAGTTGATGCCCTCGGCCATCATCCGGTAGCCCGACAGTTCCGCCGGATGCAAGGCATACACGAGATCAGGGCCGCACACAGTGAACGCCGCCTTGGCGCGCTCGAACCCAGCCAGCACCTGGGCCTGTTCGAGCTCCGCGCTCACTGTCGGGCTCGCAGCAGCCAGCAAGGTGGAGAGCATCACAGACAGCTTGCGCATCGTCCTTACTCCTCGCGTCTTTGCTTTGGTCGGATGGGTTGCGGAACTCAGCCCTGCTCCATGAATCCACGGCGCTTTACGGCGGCGTCAAGCTCTACCAGCGTTTCCAGCAGCGCTTCCATTTTCCCCAGCGGCCAGGCGTTGGGGCCGTCGGACAGGGCCTTGTCCGGGTCGGGATGGGTCTCGGCGAACAGGCCGGCGATACCCACTGCCACCGCGGCGCGTGCCAGCACCGGCACGAACTCGCGCTGGCCACCGGAACTTGCGCCCTGCCCGCCCGGCAACTGCACCGAATGGGTGGCGTCGAACACCACCGGGCATCCGGTCTCACGCATCACCGAGAGCGCACGCATGTCGGACACCAGGTTGTTGTAGCCGAAGCTGACCCCGCGCTCGCAAACCATGATCTGCTCGTTGCCTACGGCCTTGGCCTTGGCCACCACATGCTTCATGTCCCAGGGTGCCAGGAACTGGCCCTTCTTGATGTTCACCGGCTTGCCGGCTCGCGCCACGTTCTGGATGAAGTCGGTCTGCCGGCACAGGAACGCCGGGGTTTGCAGCACGTCGACCACCGCGGCCACCTCGGCCATCGGCGTGTACTCGTGGACATCGGTCAGCACCGGCACGCCGATCTGCCGCTTCACTTCGGCCAGCACCTTGAGCCCTTCTTCCATGCCGGGTCCGCGGAAGCTCTCGCCGGAGCTGCGGTTGGCCTTGTCGAAGCTGGACTTGAAGATGAAGGGGATGCCGAGGCGATCGGTGATTTCCTTGAGCGTGCCGGCGGTATCGAGCTGGAGCTGCATGGACTCGACTACGCAGGGGCCGGCGATCAGGAAGAAGGGGCGGTCGAGGCCGACCTGAAATCCGCACAGGTTCATGCCGCCGCCTCGCCGATCTTGCGCACCTTGTCGCGCTGGGCGATGGCGGCCTTGACGAAACCGGCAAACAACGGGTGTCCGTCGCGCGGCGTCGAGGTGAACTCGGGGTGGAACTGGCAGGCCAGGAACCAGGGGTGGTCCTCAAGCTCCACCATCTCCACCAGCAGGTCGTCCATCGACTTGCCGGCGATGACCAGACCGAGATCCTCGAAGCTCTGCCGGTAGCGGTTGTTGAATTCGTAGCGGTGGCGGTGTCGCTCGCTGATCACGTCCTTGCCGTACAGCTCGCGCGCCAGGGTGCCGGGCTTGAGCCGACATTCCTGCGCGCCGAGACGCATGGTGCCGCCCATGTCCGAGGTTTCGTCGCGCTTTTCCACATCGCCGCTGGAGGTGCGCCACTCGGTGATCAGACCGATGACCGGGTGCTCGCAATGGCGGTCGTTCTCGGTGCTGTTGGCGCCTTTCAGGCCGGCCACGCTGCGCGCGAAGTCGACCACCGCGGCATGCAGGCCGTAGCAGATGCCGAAGTACGGCACGCGATGCTTGCGCGCGAAGTTCGCCGCCATCACCTTGCCCTCGAAACCGCGCTTGCCGAAACCGCCCGGCACCAGGATGGCGTCGACCTCTTCCAGCGCAGCAGTGCCGTGCCTCTCGATGTCCTCGGATTCGAGCCAGCGCAGCTCGACTTCGGTGCGATGGCGTATGCCGCCGTGCTTGAGCGCCTCGCCCAGACTCTTGTAGGCATCCTTGTGCTCGACGTACTTGCCGATGATGGCGATGCGCACCCTGCCGTGCGGGTTTTCCACCGCGTCCACGGTGGCTTCCCACTCGGAAAGATCGGCATCGCCGACCTTGAGGCCGAGCTGCTCGACGACAATGTCGTCCAGGCCCTGCTGGTGCAGCCACAGCGGGATGCGATAGATGTCGGGCAGGTCGATGGCGGAGATCACCGCGCGTTCGGTGACGTTGGTGAACAGCGCGATCTTGCGGCGCTCGGACTCGGGCAGTTCCTGCTCGGATCGGCACAGCAGCACGTCCGGCTGGATGCCGATCGAGCGCAGTTCCTTGACCGAGTGCTGGGTGGGCTTGGTCTTGATCTCGCCGGCGGCCTTGATGTACGGCACCAGGGTCAGGTGCACGAAGGCCACCAGCTTCGGGCCGCGCTCGCTGCGCAACTGGCGGATCGCCTCCAGGAACGGCAGCGACTCGATATCGCCCACGGTGCCGCCGATCTCCACCAGGGCCACGTCGTATCCGGCGGTAGCTTCGTCGACACAGCGCTTGATCTCGTCGGTGATGTGGGGGATCACCTGCACGGTGGCGCCGAGATAGTCGCCGCGCCGTTCCTTGCGGATCACGTTCTCGTAGACGCGTCCGGTGGTGATGGCGTTCTTGCGTGACAGGCGGGTGCGCACGAAGCGCTCGTAGTGACCGAGATCGAGGTCGGTCTCGGCGCCGTCGTCGAGCACGTACACCTCGCCGTGCTGGAACGGACTCATGGTGCCCGGGTCGACGTTGATGTAGGGATCGAGCTTCATCATCGTGACCTTGAGGCCACGCGATTCGAGAATGGCAGCCAGCGACGCCGACGCGATGCCCTTGCCGAGAGAGGACACCACGCCGCCGGTGACGAAAATCAGGGGGGTCATGCGGTTTCAGGGCGTTGGAAAACTGGATTCTACCAAGGTCGTTGCTTGCACAGCGACCTGAATGGGAAAGCCGGCAACGCAAAAGGCGCCATGCAGCGGTCCCGGTGTAGTGCTAAGGTTCGGGGCTGGAAGGGCTGGCATCCGTATTGCGACCCGGCATGAGTGTTTCCGTGGAGGAGTTCGATCCCGAATCCGGCGCCAGTGCGCTTGCGGATCGTTTCGTGGCGGTGCGGCGTCGCTCGGAGGCGCTGGTTCAGGGGCTGTCGGCCGAGGATCTCGGCGCGCAGTCCATGCCCGATGCCAGTCCGGGCAAGTGGCACCTTGCGCATACCACCTGGTTCTTCGAGGTGCTGGTGCTCGCACCCGCGCTCGACCTCGGGCCGTTGCGGCCGGGCTGGCATTTCCTGTTCAACTCCTATTACGAGGCGCTCGGCGCGCGCCACCCGCGACCGCAACGCGGGCTGCTGACCCGGCCCGCACTGGACGAGGTGCTGGCCTACCGGCAGGAGGTGGAGGGCCGAGTGCTCGAACTGCTGACGTCGGACGCGGTCGCGCCGCGCACGCTGGAGATGCTGGAGCTCGGCCTCCACCACGAACAACAGCATCAGGAACTGCTGGTCACCGATCTCAAGCACCTGCTGTTCCAGAACCCGCTGCAACCGGCCTGGCGCACACTGCCCGAACCCGGGATTGCAGACGAAACGCCACCCCGATGGGTCGAATGGCCTGGCGCCGGCACCGTCGAGATCGGCCACCCGGGACCGGGATTCGCCTACGACAACGAGGGACCGCGCCACCGCCAGTGGCTGGAACCTTTCGCCGTGGCAGCGCGTCCGGTGAGCCACGGCGAGTACCTCGCCTTCATCGAAGACGGTGGTTACCGGGAGCCGCGGCTGTGGCTGTCCGACGGCTGGGATGCGGTGCAGCGCGAGGGCTGGCAGGCGCCGCTGTATTGGGTCCGCGAAGAAGATGGCTGGCGCCAGTTCACCGTGGCCGGCAAGCGCGACATCGACCCGGCCGAGCCGGTCTGCCACATCAGCTACTACGAGGCCGACGCCTACGCGCGCTGGTCCGGCGCGCGGTTGCCCACCGAAGCGGAATGGGAGTCCCTCATGCAAGGGCGCTTCGGCAACGCCGCGGATGCGGACCGCCTGCATCCGGCCGCTGGTGGCGATGTCGGCGAGGTCTGGGAGTGGACCGCCTCGGCGTATGCGCCCTACCCCGGCTTTCGCGCGGCGCCTGGCGCCGAGGGCGAGTACAACGGCAAGTTCATGTCCGGGCAGATGGTGCTGCGCGGCGGCTCCTGCGCCAGTCCGCCCGGTCATGTGCGGCCGACCTACCGCAACTTCTTCCCCCCTGCCGCGCGCTGGCAGTTCGCCGGCCTGCGCCTGGCCCGCTGACATGAACGCCCAGCCCACCATCATCGATCTTGCCCCGGAACTGGCCGACATGCGCAAGGTGGTGCTGACCGGCCTGGCGACGGTCCCGAAATGCCTGCCGGCGTGGCTGTTCTACGACGCCGAAGGCTCGCGCCTGTTCGAGGCCATCTGCGAGCAGCCCGAGTACTACCCCACGCGCACCGAGCTCGGCATCCTGCAGCGCCATGGCCGCGAGATCGCCGCCGCATTGGGCGAGGGCTGCCGCCTGGTCGAACTGGGATCGGGCTCGCACCGCAAGGCGCGCGCCCTGCTCAGGGTGCTGCGCCAGCCCGACGGCTACGTAGCCATCGACATTTCCGGCGCGCAACTGCGCGAGGCCGTGCGCACGCTGGCGCGTGACTTCCCGCACATCCCCATGACCGGCATCGTCGCCGACTACGGCGAAGACGCCGCATTGCCGCTGGAGGACAGCCCTGGCGATGGCCCACTGGTCGGATTCTTTCCCGGCTCCACCATCGGCAACATGGCGCCCTGCGATGCCGAGGCCTTTCTCGCCGCCTGGGCCGAACGGCTGCGAGGCGGCGGCATGCTGGTCGGCGTGGACCTGGTCAAGGACGAGGCGGTGCTGAACGCCGCGTACAACGACGCGGCGGGCGTCACCGCCGCATTCAACTGCAACATGCTGGAACACATCAACCGGGCCCTGGAGGGCAACTTCGACCCGGACCGCTTCCGCCATCATGCCTTCTTCAATCCGCTGGCCTCGCGCATCGAAATGCACCTGGTCAGCGAGACCCATCAAGCGGTGACCGTGGCCGGGCAACGCTTCGATTTCAGGCAGGGCGAGTCCATCCACAGCGAGAGTTCCTACAAGTACAGCGTGCCGGGCTTCCAGTCATTGGCGCGAAGCGCCGGGTTCCGGCCCGCGCAGGTGTGGACCGACGAGCGCGAGTGGTTCTCGGTGCACTACCTGGCGGCGCCCGCATAGACCCTTCGCCGGCAGCCAGTCGCGGCGCGTACCATATCGACGCATGAATATCATCAAACCCAACAGGGCCACTCACACCTACACCCAGCGATTGGCAGGACCGCCTGAAGCGGTGTTCCCGCTGCTTTGCCCGGTGCGCGAGGCGGACTGGATCGATGGCTGGGATCCATCGCTGGTGGTGTCTTCTTCCGGTGTTGCCGAACCTGACTGCGTGTTTGTCACCGCATCCACGCCACACGACGCGGTGTGGTACATCACGCAGCACGATCCGGCGTCTGGTTTCGTCGAAATGCTGAAGATCACGCCGGAAGTGACAGCGTGCCGCCTCACCATCCAACTGCGCGCCATGCCCGATGGATCGGAAGCCGACATCACCTACTGCCACACCAGTCTCGGCCCCGCGGGTGATGCCTTTGTCGAATCCTTCACCGAGGACCACTACCGGGCGTTCATGCAAGGCTGGGAACTGCGCATGAACCATTTCCTGAGCCGTGGCTCTCCGCTTCGCGAGACGGGTGGTCAGTCGTCTTGAACCAGTTCCAGGTTTCCTGGTATCCGCTCCCACCGAACCCGCTTGGCGGACCGGCTCCGCTCCAACCCCGGACACCATGAGCATCCATCTGCATGTTCGTCTTGCGGGCCTTGTGCTTGTGTTCGTGCTTGCTTCCGGCCGATCAGCGCAAGCGGAAGCCGAGGCCGCGACACCCGGGCCATCCCTGATCGGCCTCGATCACATACCCACGGTGGTCGCGGACCTTGACCAGGCCAGTAACACCTATCGACGCCTTGGCTTTTCCTTGAAGCCAGGTCGCAGCCATGAGAACGGGTTACGCAACCACCATGTGAAGTTCAGGGACGGCTCCGGCATCGAGCTGATTTCGCCGCCCACCGTGGCGACCGATCCGTTGACCAGGCAATACCTCGATCACCTGCATCGAGGCGACGGCCCGGTGTACCTCTCGTTTCATGCAAGGGACACCAGCGCTCTGGTTGCCGCGCTCGAGTCGTCCGCTATCGGATTCGAGGGGGATCGCCTCATCACCCTGACCGATCCCCTTCTCGACTACATTTTTTTCGTTCGGGACAACCGTTCGCCAACCGACAGGCCAGAACACTTCGCTCACCCCAACTCAGCCACCGCGATGACGGGTGTCTGGCTCGCCCTGAACGAGGCGTCGCGTGCAAGCCTCGGAAGACTCCTGGTGGCACTTGGCGCAGTCGCGACGGAAGAATCCGTTTTCGCCCCGGATGCGACTCGAGCCGAAGTATACCTTGTGCAGAACGGACGAATCGTGGTGCTCCCTAAAGCGTACCGGACGCACGAAGGGCGACCCATCGTGGGCGCAGAGTTCCGCGTCGAGGAGCCGGGTTGGGTCGATCCCTCCGCGGGCTCGCCGGATGCTTCAGGCACCGGGGCCAGTGGCCCTCGGCATCTGCTTTCCCCATCCGAGGCGCATGGCATCTGGCTGGATTTTCGCGGGCGGCCGTGATGGCCAACCGAAAGGGCGGCGAAACGGGGTGTCGTAGCGCATGCGATGGAGGATTCCAAGGTCCTGAAGGCGCAGGGCCCGGGGTTCGCCTGAGCGGCGGGGAAATGCCGATGGCGGGACGGGACGCACCCGTACAGCCAAGGCCTTCCAAGCACCGGCGCCAGCCGCTATAATCGCCGGCTTGCCCCACCTCCAGCCGAGGAATCAACATGAAAGTGCTGTCATCGCTCAAGTCCGCGAAGCAGCGCCACCGCGACTGCAAGGTGGTGCGCCGTCGCGGCAAGGTGTTCGTGATCTGCAAGAGCAACCCGCGCTTCAAGGCGCGCCAGCGCTGATCTGCGCTAACCCCGCTGTGCATCGAAAGGCCGGCTTCACGCCGGCCTTTTTCTTGCCTGTTTCCTGGCTGAACGCCCGATTAGCCCGTACCGCAGCAATGCCTCGCCAGCGCCACGGGCATCGCGTATCGTAATCACCCTGGCAAGACGCCGAGGACGATCCCGATGAAGCACCTTCCGCTTTCCCTGTCCCTGTTGGCCCTGTTGCTGATCGCACCACAGCTGTCCAGTGCCCAGGTTCGCTCCGACGTGCTGCTGATCGAACGCGTTCAACAGAGCGCCCCGATCGAACGCCCCGAGAACGGTGTGCGCATGGCCGAGGTGGAATCCCGCTTCGGCCCACCCATCGAGCGCTTCCGCCCGGTGGGCGAACCGCCCATCACGCGCTGGGTGTATCACGACTTCACCGTGTATTTCGAGCACGAGCTGGTCATTCACAGCGTCGTCAACCGCGCCACCGCAGCCGAGCGCGGCCCGCGCCCGCCACGCTGATGTCCGGGCAAGGTTTCCGCCTTCCTGCCGAGTGGGCCCGGCAGGACGGCGTGCTGCTGGCGTGGCCGCACGCCGGCACGGACTGGAGTGCCAATCTCGACGATGCAGAGGCCAGCTTTGTGGAGCTGGTGACTACCATCGCCCGCTTCGAGACCTGCGTGCTGTGCGTGGCCGACGAGCAGGTCGCCGCTCGTGCCCGTTCCCTGCTGGGCGGCGTCGATCCGGCACGATTGCGCCTGGTCAGTGCCGCCTACGATGACACATGGCTGCGCGATTCGGGCCCGATCACCATGACCGATGGCGAACGCTTTCGCGTTCTCGACTTCCGTTTCACCGGCTGGGGCGGAAAGTTCGAGGCCGGTCGTGACGATGCACTGGTGGCCGAGCTGGTGGCGTCCGGCATGTTCGGTGATGCCGAGCACCGGCGCGTGGAATTCGCCCTGGAAGGCGGCGCCATCGACTGCGACGGCGCCGGCACCCTGCTCACCACCTGGGCCTGCATGAGTCGGCGCCACCCGGGACTGGAACGCGCCGCCATCGAGGATGTGCTGAAGCGTGAGCTGGCCTGCCAGCGCGTGCTCTGGCTCACCGAGGGTGAACTGGCCGGCGACGACACCGACGCCCACGTCGACACCCTGGCACGCTTCGCCAGCGAAAGTGCCATCGTGTTCCAGGCCTGCGACGACGAAGGGGACGAGCATTTTCAGTCGCTCAAGGCGATGACGCTGGAACTGTTCGACTTGAAGGACGCACACGGCAACCCCTACCACCTGTTTCCACTGCCGTGGCCGGCGCCCATCCAGGCCGCCGACGGCCGGCGTCTGGCGGCCAGCTACGCCAATTTCCTGATCGTGAACGATGCCGTGCTGATGCCGGCCTACGACGACCCCGCCGACGCGCGTGCGGCGGAGGTGCTGGCCCACGCCTTTCCCGACCGCGAGGTGGTACCGGTTTCGTGCCGGCCGCTGATCGAACAGAACGGCAGCCTGCATTGCCTCACCATGCAGCTTCCCGAGGGCGTGCTGCGATGAGCATGATCCGTGTAGCCCTGGTGCAGGAACGCAACCACGGCAGCGTCGAGGCCAATCTTCGGCAGATCGAGGCACGCGTACGCGAAGCGGCTGCCGCTGGCGCGCAGCTTGTGCTGCTGCAGGAACTGCACAATGGTCCCTACTTCTGCCAGCACGAAGACACCGCCGAGTTCGACCGAGCCGAGCCGGTTCCCGGCCCCAGCAGTGCGCGCCTGTCGGCGCTGGCGCGCGACTCCGGTCTGGTGCTGGTCGGCTCCCTGTTCGAGCGCCGCGCACCCGGCCTGTACCACAACAGTGCGGTGGTCTTCGATGCCGACGGCAGTCTGGCCGGCGTCTACCGCAAGATGCACATTCCCGACGATCCCGGTTTCCACGAGAAGTTCTACTTCACTCCCGGCGACCTCGGTTTCGAGCCGGTCGACACCGCCGTTGGCCGCCTCGGCGTGCTGGTGTGCTGGGACCAGTGGTATCCCGAGGCGGCGCGGCTGATGGCGCTGGCCGGCGCCGAAATGCTGCTGTACCCCACCGCCATCGGCTGGGACCCGAGCGACGAACCGGCCGAGAAGCAGCGTCAGCGCGATGCCTGGATCACCATCCAGCGCAGCCATGCCGTGGCCAACGGTCTGCCGGTGCTGTCCTGCAATCGCGTCGGCCACGAACCGTCGCCGGTCGGCGCGAGTGGCATCGACTTCTGGGGCGCAAGCTTCGTCGCCGGCCCGCAGGGCGAGATCCTCGCCGAAGCGGGCGCCGAACCGGCCCTGCTGATGGCCGATCTCGACCGCGGCCGCAGCGAATCGGTGCGCCGCATCTGGCCCTTCCTGCGCGACCGCCGCATCGACGCCTACGACGACCTGTTGCTGCGCTTCCGTGACTGAAGCGGCAGCCACCCTCGAAGACACCCTGCGCAATCAACCGCTGCGCATGGTCGAGCGTGACGGCGTGCGCTTCACCCTGCTCGGCACCGCCCACGTTTCGCAGAGCAGCACCGATGCGGTGCGCGCCGCTCTCGCCAGTGGGCAGTTCGACGCGGTCGCGGTGGAGCTGTGTCCGGCGCGCCGGCAGGCTCTGGCCGATCCGGCCTCGCTGTCCAGCCTTGACCTGTTCAGCGTCATCCGCGAGGGCAAGGCCGGTCTGGTTGCCGCCAGCCTCGCGCTTGCCGCCTACCAGCGACGGCTGGGGGAACAGCTGGGCGTCGAACCCGGGGCGGAAATGCGGGCGGCGCTGGATGACGCCGAGAGTCTGGGGCTGCCGTGCTGGCTGATCGACCGGGACGTCGGCACCACGCTCAAGCGTACCTGGCGCGGCGCCGGCTTCTGGCAGCGCAGCAAGCTGATCGGCGCACTGCTCGGCAGCCTGGTGGTCGGCGAATCCATCGACGAGGCGGAGATTGAAAGACTCAAGCAGGGCGACCTGCTGGAAAGTGCCTTCAGCGAGTTCGCCCGGCAATCCGAGCCGCTGTACCGCGGACTCATCGCCGAACGCGACCGCTACATGGCCGCGGCCCTGCGCCAGCACGCCGCCGGGTCTGACGCGCGACACGTCCTGGTGGTGGTCGGCGCGGGCCATCTGGAAGGTCTCGCCACGCATCTCGCCGACGACCGCGACGATCCGGTTGCCACCCGCGCCGGGCTGGAACGGGTACCGCCGCCCGGCTGGCTGTCGCGCGCGTGGCCGTGGCTGCTGATCGCCTTCGTGCTCGGCGGCTTTGCCATCGGCTTCGCCCGCGGCGTGGATATCGGCGCGGGTCTGGTCTGGCAATGGGTCCTCATCACCGCCGTGCTCGGTGCGCTGGGCGCAGCCGCCGCGGCGGCGCATCCGCTGTCCATCGTCAGCGCGGCGCTGGCCTCGCCACTGACACCTTTGCATCCCGCCCTGGCCTCCGGCATGGTCAGCGCGGCCACCGAGTTGTGGTTGCGCAAGCCGCGCGTTGCCGACTTCAGCGCGCTGCGCGACGACTTGCAGCGCGTCTCGGGATGGTGGCGAAACGCCGCTGCGCGTATCTTTCTTGTCTTCCTCATGACCAGCCTGGGCACTGCCCTGGGCGTCTACATCGCCGGCTACCGAATCATCGACGCCCTGCTATGAAACTCAAACGCATGCTCTTCGGACCGGACTGGCGCAGCAAGGACACCGCCGTGCGCCTGCGCGCCGTCGCCAACGACCGCGACCCCGAACTCCTGCAGCAGCTCAGCCTGATCGCCCGCGAGGACGAGGATGCGCGCGTCCGTCTGGCCGCTCTCAAGCGTCTCGACGACCCGCGCCGCTACCTGGAGGCCTCACGCGACGACGGCGACGATGCGCTGCGCCGACAGGCCCTGGACCTGGCGCTGCGACAGCTTGCAGGGGAGCGTCCGAGCACGCTGGACATCCAGCAGCGCGTGCTGCTGGTCGAGGAAATCCGCCAGCCCGGCGAGATGGAAGCGCTGGCGCGTACGGCGCGCGAGGTCGAGGTGCGGCGCGCCGCGCTGGCGCGGGTGACACGCAGCCAGGTGCTGGTCGAGGCGGCCACAGGCGATCCCGATGCCGCATTGCGCCTGGAGGCGCTGGCGCGGATCTCCGATCCCGTACTCCTGCAGCGGATCGCCGACGCCACCCGCAAGACCGACAAGCGCGTCCATCGCAGCGCCATGGAACGCCTGGACCAGGCGCGGCTGGCGGCGGACGACCCGCAGGCCATGCGCCAACACGGTGAGCGAATCTGCGCCGAGGCCGAAGCGCTGATGCGCCGGCCCGGCGGCGACCTTGCCGCCGCCGCCCAGCGGCTTCGCGAACATTGGCGGGCGCTCGGCATCGCGCCGGACCACCCCATGCAGGCGCGCTTTTGCGGTGCGCTGGAAGTGATCGACGGCCTGCTTTCGCCGAAACCGATGGCGGCGCCGGTAGCGACCGAGCCGACACCAACCGAGGAAACGGCTCCTCCCGCGGAGCCAACCGTGGACGATGCGGTCAGCGAGTCGGCGCCCGCCGAGGAACCTGCACTGCCCGCACCCCGACCCAGGGTCAAGGCGCCGCCTCCCGACTGCAGCGGCGAACTGGAAAGCATGGAAAGCCTGCTGGCCGAAGGTCACGTCAAGGAAGCGCGCAAGGTCGAGTCCATGCTGCTGTCCATGCGCCCGCGCGGCGCCGACGCGGCCCGCTTCGGCGAACTGCGTCAGAAGCTCGCCGAGATGCTGCGCTGGCAGCGCTGGTCGATGCGCGACCAGCGTGCGCGCCTGTGCGATGAGGCCGAAAAGCTGATCGACTCCGGCATCCACCCCGATGCCCTGGCCACCCGCATTCGCGAACTGCGCCAGCAGTGGACTGCGCTGGAGACTCTGGCGGGCGAGGACGCGCCGGAAGGCATCACGCGCCGCTTCCACGCCTTGTGCCATCGCGTGCTGAAGCCCGCCAAGACCTATTTCCAGAAGCGCGAGGCACTGCGCGGCGACCATACCGAGGCCGCCAGGGAACTGGTCGCCGAGATCGGCCAGGCGCTGGAAGGCGAGGATCTGCGCCCGCTGCGAGCGTTGCGCCGTCGCGCCACCGACACGCTGCGCGACGCCGCCAACCTGAAGGCGGGCGAGCGAACCAGTCTGATCGCCGCCATCAAGCAGGCGCTCACCGACATGGACGCACGCCTGGGTGCGGCCAACGCCGAGGTCCTGAAGCGCAAGAAGGCGCTGGTGGCCGAGGCGGAAGCGCTCGCCGACGCCGAGCCGGGCAAGGCGGTGCGCGAGGCCAAGCGACTGCAGGCCGAGTGGAAGTCCGCCGGCATGGGCTCGCGGCGCGACGAGGAGCCCCTGTGGAAGCGCTTCCGTGCCGCCTGCGACCGGGTCTTCGGGGAACTCGACAGCCAGCGTGCCGAACGCGAGGCTCAGGCCCGTGCCCAGCACGCCGAAGCCGAGGCGTTGATCGCCCGCATCGAGAGCCTTGGCAACGCACCCGACGATGCCGAACTGCGCGAAGTGCGCAGCCAGTGGCGCCGACTCGACGTGCGCGAGGGCGATCTCAGGCGTCGTTTCGATGCTGCCGAGTCGGGGATCGAACAGCGCCGCGCGGAGGCGCGCCAGGCGGCATTGCGTGCACGACTCGAAACGCTTCTGGCCGAGGCGGACGCCCGCCACCGCGAGGAATCGAACACAGGCACAGGCGCCGACGACGCTGCCATGCTCTGTGTCCGCCTGGAGTTCCTGGCCGGCATGGCCAGCCCCGCCGAGGACCGCCAGCGGCGCATGGACTACCAGGTCTCACGCCTGGCCGAGCGCATGTCCGGCGGCGAGGAGCATGTGGGTCTTGGCGAAGAGATCGAGGAAGTGCTTCACGCCTGGCGCGACCTGCCCATCCACATCGAAACCGCGATGCCCTACGCCGGCCGTCTGCGCAGGGCGCTGGATGAGTTGCAGCAGCGGTTGTAGTTCGGGACTCGGGACTCGGGAAAAGCGTCGCGACGTGTGGGCTTTTCGTAGAGCCGAGCTTGCTCGGCTCAGACGTTGCGGAGTGCCGCAAGGCCTGGAGCGGAGCAAGCTCCGCCCTTGTAGGAGCGCACCCCGTGCGCGACCGTCCCGTCGCATCGATGCCGCACCGCGGGTCGCCTACAAGGTGGGCTCCTGCAAGAGCTGTTCCCTGTGGGTTGGATGCAAGATCAACCCGCCGACTGCGGGCGCAGGCGGCCGGCGCGGGCGTCGCGGATGATGCGGCCGGTGGCCAGGCGCATGTCGTCGAGTACGGTATACAGCGTCGGCAACACCACCAGACTGATCACGGTGGAGAAGATCAGACCGCCAATGATGGCGCGTGCCATCGGAAAGTACGGCGGGCCGCCGCCGCCAAGCTGGGTACCGCTGATCGCCAGCGGCAGCATGCCGAGCACCGTGGTGGCTACAGTCATCAGGATCGGGCGCAGGCGGTCGCGGCAGCCCTGCACCAGGGCGTCATGGCGGCTCAGTCCCTGGTGACGCAGGTTGTTGACGTGCTCGACCAGAACGATGCCGTTGTTCACCACCACACCGATCAGGATCAGGATGCCGATCGAGGCCATCAGCGAGAAGGTGGTGCCGGTGAGGAAGAAGAACCAGAACACGCCGAGGATGGAAAAACCGATGGCGGTGACGATGGCCAGCGGGTACAGCAGCGACTCGAACACCGCCGCCATCACGATGAAGATCAGCAGCACCGCGATCAGCGTATTGAACATCATCTGCTCGCCGGCGGTATCGGCGTCGCTGAAGCCGCCCCCGAAGCTCCAGCGGTAACCCGGCGGCAGGCTCAACGCGTTCATGCGCGTCTCGATGGCCTTGCGCACGTCGGGCATGGTGGAACCCTCGGCCAGATTGGCATTGAAGCGCAGGCCGGTCTGGCGCTGCTGGCGCTGGATGCTGCGCGGACCCGGCACGCTGTCGATGTCCACCAGCGCCAGCAACGGAATCTGCTCGCCTGCCGAGTTCTGGATCTTGAAGTCGCCGAGGCTGGCCGTGCTCTGGCGGTCGCTGTCCTGGAATCGCACCCACATCGGCACCTCGCCCTCGGCGCCGCGATACTCGCGCAGTTGCAAGCCACGCAACGCGATGCCCACGTATCGGCCGACCTCCTCGGCGCTGAAGCCATACTGGGCGGCGCGATCGCGGTCCACGCGCACGCGCATCTCGCCGGCGCCGCGTCCGAGTTCGGAACGCACGTCGCGCAGGCCAGGCACGCTGTTCAGGGCTTCCATCACCGGCCGCTCCAGCTCGGCCAGTGTGCTGGTCGAGTCGCCGATGATGGAGACTACCAGTCCTTCGCTGGCGCCCATGCGCATCTGGCGGAAGCCGACCTCGCCAACGGCGATCTTCGGCAGACCTTCACGCACCTCCTCGATGATCAGCGAACTGGCCTTGCGCGCCCGCTCCTGCGGAATCAGCACCATCTGGGTGAAGGCGCCACCTGTTTCGTTGAAGTAGCTGTAGATGGTCTCGATCTCGAAGCGCTCGCGGTTGGCTTCGAGATATGCCTCGACCTGCTTCACCGACTCGCGCAGCTCAGGCAGCAGATAATTGGCGTTCAAGGTGTAGTCGAGACGCAGGGTGCGCTGCTGGTCGGGCGGAAACATGTCCTTCTTGGTGCCCGCCATCGGTACCACCATGCTCACCACCACCAGCGCGACGATGCCCAGCATCACCCAGCCGCGGTGGCCAAGCGTCCAGTCGAGCATGCGCGCGTAGGCGTTGCGGAAGCGTTCGCTGAAACCCCCGGACTTGGGCCGGGGCGGCGACTTGATGCGCGAGGAGATCAGCGGGATCAGGCTTACCGCCACCAGCCACGAGGCGAGCAGCGCGATGGTGATGGTGATCGCCACCTGCGACAGATAGATGGTTAGGAAGTTCTTCTCGCCGAAGATGTTGGGAGCGAACACCACGATGCTGGTCAGGGTGCCGGCGCTGATCGCAAGGGTCACCGCCCTGGCCCCGGTCACCGCGCTCCAGGCGGGCCGGTCGGGATGTTTTTCGCGTACCTGGTAGATGCTCTCGGTAACCACCACCGCGTTGTCCACCAGCATGCCGACACCGAGCAACAGCCCCATCATCGACAGGATGTTGAGCGAGATGCCGAAGAAGTACATGAAACCCAGCGTGATCACCATGCACACCGGAATGGCGAGCGCCACCATCAGGGTCGACGGCCAGTGGCGCAGGAACATGTACAGCACCACCAGCGCCAGCAGCAGGCCGATCAGACCGGCACGGGCAAGCTCCGCCAGGGAACTGGTGACGCCCTCCGCCTGGTTGTCGAAGAACATGAGGTCGATGCCGTCGAATTCCGGCAGCTTGCCGATGCGTTCGACCTCGGCAAGCACCGCGAAGCCCACCTCGACCAGGTTGGCGTCGCTCTCCTTGAACACCTCCAGACCGATCGCGTAGCGACCCTCGAGGCGGCGTTCGTAGTCGCGCACGCGCGACTTCAGCGTCACCTCGGCGACATCGCCCAGGCGCAGGCCAGGTCCGCCGATGGGCAGGGCACGCACCTCGTCGAGCGAACGCAGCTCGCCCACCGGCTGCACCCGCCAGCGCGTCGGGCCGTCGCTGATGAGCCCCGCCGAGCTGGCGAAATTGGCCTGCTGAAGGCGTACCGCCAGTTCATTCAGCGACACGCCGTGCGCGCTCAGACGATCGGCCGACAGCTCGATCTGCACCTCGCGCGGCTCCACGCCGTGCAGCATGACGCGCGCCACGCCGGGAATGCGCTCGACCGGACGCTTCAGATTCTGCTCCAGCAGGTCGTAGGCGTTGTCGAGATCCTGGGTGCGACTGGAGATGCGGATATTGAGCACCGGTGCGTCGCTGGTGTTCCACTTGAACAGGTTGATGCGACGCACGTCGGTCGGCAGCGAGCTGCGCGCGGCGTCCAGCCGGTCGCGTGCCTCGACCGCGCGCACGCCGATGTCGGTGCCCCACTTGAACATGATGAACACGTTGGCGTTGTCGGCCATCGAGTTCGAGTTGATGCGCTCTATACCGCTGAGCGTCGCCAGCACTTCCTCCACCGGCCGGGTGATCTGCTGCTCGACCTCCTCGGGCGTGGAACCGGGATACGGCACCTGCACGAACAGGAAGGGCGCATCCACCGAGGGGAAGAACTCCAGCGGCAGGCGGAACGCGGCGATCAGGCCGATGGCCATCATCGACACGAACAGCATGAAGGCGGTGACCGGACGGCGCAGACTGAATTCGGCGATGTTCATGGGCGCAGACCCCCAACCGCTGCCCATGCCCACGCCGTGGCGACAGTTGGTCCACTCAGACAAGGTGTCGGGTCGCCCGCGAGTGGGCTCCCATCAAAGCGCAACCCTGCAGGAGCGCACCCGGTGCGCGACAGATCGATGGCACCGAGACGAAGAAGCGGTCGCGCACACGGTGCGCTCCTACAGGAGTGGTGACACATCACCCGGCCTCCCCGCGCGCCAGATCGGCCTCGGCGGGGTTCACCGACAGGCGCTGGAAAGCCTCGTCGCTCTTGCGGTCGAGCAGATCGTACATGACCGGGATCACCACCAGGGTGAGGATGGCAGAGAGGCTCAGACCGCCGATCACGGTCACCGCCAGCGGACGGCGCATTTCCGCGCCCTCGCCGGTTCCGAGCGCCATGGGCAGGAAGGCGATCAGCGTGGTCAGCGTGGTCATCACGATCGGTCGGAAGCGGGCGCGCGCCGCTTCGATGATGGCGTCACGCTTGTCGCTGCCGGCCACCCGCAGCTGGTTGATGCGGTCGATCAGCACGATGGCGTTGTTGACCACGATGCCGGCCAGCATGATCAGGCCGATGAAGGCAATCACCGACAGCGGCAGCCCGGTGATCTTGAGCGCCAGCACCACGCCGACCAGGGCCAGCGGGATGGTGAACAGAATCACGAACGGATGCAGCAGCGATTCGAACTGCGAGGCCATCACCAGGTAGACCAGAAATATGGCGAGGCCCAGGGCGAACAGGAAGGAGCGCACCGATGCATCCAGTTCCTCGCTCTGGCCGGCAATGCGCACGCCGACGCCGGCCGCCAGCGGACCCTCGGCCAGGAGCTGTTCGATCTCGGCCACGGCGCTGCCCAGATCGCCCCAGGCGAGATTGGCCGAGACCACGGCCACACGCTGCTGGTTGACGCGACGGATCTCGCCCGGTCCCTCCGTGGCGATCACTTCGGCCACCGCCGACAGCGGCAGCGGACGCTCGCTCTGGGGGTTGACCACCAGGTTGCGCACATCCTCCACCGACGCCCGTTGATCCTCGCTGGCACGCACCAGCACATCGATGCGGCGATCGCGGAAGCTGTAGCGCGTGGCCACCTCGCCGCGCACCTTGCGTACCACCTGATCGGCGATCTGCCGCGTGGTGAGGCCGAGCGCGGCAGCGCGATCGTGATCGAACAGGATCTGGATCTCGGGATGACCCTGCTCCACCGAAGACTTGATGTCGGCGAAACGCTGGGAGCGCTGCATGCGCGCAGTCAGCGTCGCCGAAGCCTCGCGCAGGCGATCGAGATCGTGCCCGATGATCTCAACCTCGAGCGGCGTGGCCAGGTCGAACAGCTCGGGCCGGCTGAAGCGCGCCTCGACGCCGGGCATGTCGGCCAGTTCGACGCGCAGCAAGTCCATGGCCTGCTGCTCGCCGCGCTCGCCGGCACCTGGCTGGAGCACCACCAGCAGGCGGCCGATGTTCTCGCCGGCCTCGGTGGGGTTGGTGTCGAGCCGCGTACCGCTGCCGCTGACACCGTAGATGGTGCGGATCGGCCCGCTGCCGCTCTGCTTGCGCTGCAAGTCGGCCACCATGGCGTCGGTGCGCGCAAGCGCGGTGCCCGGCGGCAGGCGCACGGTGACCTCGAAGCGGTCCTGCACGAACTGCGGGATCAGGTCGAGCCCGAGCCCGGGCACCATGCTCAGACTTGCGGCAAGCGCCAATGCGGCCAGGCCGAGTACGCTGGCGCGGCGTTCCAGCACGCGCGGCAGCAGGCGATCGTAGCCACGCGCCACCGCGTCGTAGGCGTACATCACTACCGCGGCCAGCGGCCTCAGGACCAGGCCGAGCAGACGGCCGAGCAGCAGGAAGGCGCCGAGCCCAAGTCGCACCACCAGCCGCAGCGGAACGGAGATCAGCCAGTAGCGCAGGAAACGCAGCATGCGCACGACCAGGCTGACGACGCGCCGTCGTGGTTGCCACGGCGCGGGCGGCGGCTCGTCGGCGAACGCAGCCGGCGATCGGGCTACCAGCGAGGCCAGCATGGGAATCAGCGTCAGCGCCACCAGCAGCGACACCAGCATGGCGAAGGTGACGGTGAGCGCCTGGTCCTTGAAGAGCTGGCCGGCGACACCCTCGACGAACACCAGCGGCAGGAATACCGACACCGTGGTCAGCACCGAAGCGGTGACCGCCATGGCCACTTCCGAGGCGCCGTGGACGGCGGCATCGACCACGCCGTCGCCCTGCTCGCGTCGTCGAGCAATGTTCTCCAGCACCACGATGGCGCTGTCCACCACCATGCCGGTGGCCAGCGCCAGTCCGCCCAGCGACATGATGTTGAGGGTCAGTCCGAACTGACCCATGAAGAAGAAGGTGGTGACGATGGAAATCGGCAGCGACAGGGCTACGATGAACGTGGTCCAGGCATGGCGCAGGAAGATCCAGATCACCAGCACCGCCAGCATGCCGCCGATGAGGGCGGCGTTGCGTACTTCGACCAGGGCCTGGCGGATGAACAGCGCCTGGTTGTCGACCACGTCGAGGCGCGCCTCGAAAGGCAGCGCGCCGTCCTTGACCTGGCCGATGCGACGCACCACCTCGTCGGCCACGGTCACGGTATTGGCGTCGCCTTCCTTGTAAATGGCGATCTCCACCGCCTCGCGCCCATCCATGCGGATGATCGCCTCGCGTTCGCGGTAGCTGTGGCGCACCGTGGCGATGTCGCGCAGTCGCAGCGGCACGCCCTGTTCGACGCGAATCAGCAGATCGGCGATGTCTTCCACCGCCTGGAACTGGTTGACCGTGCGCACCAGGTAGCGCTGCGCCCCCTCGTCGATGCGACCGCCTGAAATATTGACGTTCTCGGCACGCAGGCGGTCGATGACCTGGCCCGCGCTCAGGCGCAACTGCTTGAGGCGTTCCTGGTCGAGGTCGACATGGATCTCGTCGGCCAGACCCCCGGACACCTTGACCGCGGCCACGCCCTGGATCGACTCCAGGCCGCGCTTGAGTTCCTCGTCGGCATAGCGGCGCAGGCGCTTGAGTTCCGCTTCATCGAACGTGAGCGATTCGCGCGTGCTGGACAGCGCCAGACGCAGAATCGGCTCGGTGGAAGGATCGAAGCGCAGCAGTTGCGGGCGCTGCACCTCGAAGGGCAACTGCAGCACCTCCAGCTTCTCGCGCACCTCCAGACTCGCCTGGTCCATGTCGGTGCCCCAGGCGAACTCCAGGATCACGTCGGACATGCCGCTGCGCGACACCGAGGCGATGCGGCGCACGTTCTTGACCACGCCCACCAGCTCCTCGATCGGCTCGGTGACCAGGGTCTCGATCTCCGACGGCGCCGCGCCGACGTACTCGGTACGGATGGTGAGCGTGGGAAAGCTCAGGTCGGGCAGGAGATTGACCTTGAGATCGCCGAGTCCGATGGCGCCGAACAGCAGCATGGTGACCGCCGCCATGCCGATGGTGACTCGGCGGCGGGTGGCCAGTGCGGGCAGGCTCATGCCGGTTCCTCCGCGGCCGGGACTTCGCCGGCGGGAGCACCGGTGTCGCTTTCGGGGGCGGACTCGGCATCCACGGTCGATTCCGATGCGGGCGGCACGTCGCCACCGACGATCTGCACAAGGGCGCTCTCGCGCAGCGCGGCACGACCCACGGTAACCACGTAATCGCCCTCTTCCAGGCCCTCCAGCACCTCGATGAAGCCGCCACTGGCGTAACCGGTGCGGATCGGCACGCGCTCGGCGCGATGATCGCGCACGCGAAAGGCGAAGAAGCGGCCGTCCTCCTCGATCAGCGCCTCGCGCGACATGGTCAGCGCCGCCTCACGACGGTCGTACACCACGGCCAGCCGGCCGAACATGCCGGCCTTGAGCATGCCGCTCGGATCGTCGAACTCGGCGGTGACGCGGAAGGTGCCGGTGGCCGCGTCCACCGAGGGGCTGACGCGCGCCACCTTGCCCTCGAAACGCATCGGTCCCAGCGCATCGACCGCCATGGTCACCGGCAGGCCGGCGCCGAGGCGCGCCAGTTCGCGCTCGGGCACGCTGAGCACGCCGAGCAGGGGACGGAAATTGGCGACCCGGAACATGGGCTGGTTCAACTGGATCAGATTGCCTTCCTTGACCAGGCGGTCGGTGATCACACCGTCGATCGGCGCCACGATGTCGGTGTAGGACAGCTCCAGCGCCGCCATGTCGCGCAGGGCGCGCTGGGTGTCGAGTTCGTAACGCACGCGATCGTGCGCCTCCTGCGAGGTCAGGCGTGCCTCGATCAGCTCGTTGGAACGGCGGAATTCGTTCTCCAGTCGCGCCACGTTGGCTTCGGCGCGGGCCAGTTCCAGCCGGTGGCGTTCATCGTCCAGGCGGGCCAGCACCTGGCCGGCGCGCACCTGGTCACCCTCTTCGGCGCGCAGGTGAAGCAGTACACCCGAGGTCTTGGCCACCACCTGCGCCTCGCGCTCGGCCTCCAGCGTGGCGGTACCGGTATAGCTCGCCACCACCGGGCGCAAGGCAACCAGGCTGGCCTCCACGGCGATGGTCGGTGCAGCCGGCGCGCCCTCCTCGGTCGCGCCGCCGTCCCTCTGGCAGGCGGTAAGCGCCACCAGCACGGGCAGCGCAAGCAGATATCTGAACAGGATCGGTTTCATCGTTACCCCAAGGGCGATTCCACGGCGACGTCACGAATCCCTGCGCCGAATGCAGTCGCCATGATCACCATGGTGAGCTACTTGTGGTGAAAAAACCCTTGCCGAAGGTCACGATCCGCAGCGCTGGTCCGGCGCAACGCGAAGCCCGAAAAAAACAACGCCCCGGCGAGCCGGGGCGTTGTGGAGACGTGTGTTTCCGGTTGCCGATTACGGGCTTGCGGTGATGCAATGCTGCGTGGTGAAGGTCTGTCCATCCAGGCCGGTCACGCAGAAGGTCACCGTGCCCGGCGGACGGAAGTTGCCCGACTGGAAGGTGATATCGCCGCTCGAGTTGGTGCTGCCCGAGCCGCACCCGGTCACCGAACCGCTGTAGCAGCCGCTGACCGTGGAGCCCGACTTGGGCTGGCCGTCCAGGGTGATGCTCACCGTGGTACGCGCGCGCCGGTTCGGACCCTGTGCCGTGAATACCATCGACAGGCCGCTGACCACCGGATCGCTGCTCGGCGGAGGCGGCGGCGGGGGCGGAGGCGGTTCGCCGCCACCACCATCGGCGGCAATCACGGCGTTGTAGGCCCGGACCAGGCCCCAGCCGTAGTAGTTGTCGCGTCCCGCGGCGCCCAGGTCCTCGGCGGTGCTGGTCAGGATGTCGCGCACCTGCTGGTTGCTGAGCGAGGGATTGGCGCTCATCACCAGGGCGGCCACGGCCGCCACGTGCGGACTGGCCATGGAGGTGCCGTCCCAGGCCTCGTAGCCGCTGCCCGGCGACTGCACGCGGGTATCCACGGTGGACGCCGCACCGATCTTGCTGGCACGCAGGAAATGGCCGTCCTCCTGCGCCATGCTCACTACCGGAATGGTGGCGACGTTGGAGGTGCCCAGCGTACCGGCGAAGCTGCCCGGCTCGTTGTTGTAGACGATCGTGGCGACACCGCCGCCGGCCTGCACGTTGCGCGCCTTGTCGTTGAAGCTGATCTGTCCGCGCTCGCACAGCACCACCCTGCCGCTGGCGCCACTGACGGTATTGAGACACAGGCCGCCGTCCAGCAAGTTGCCGCTGCGGCTCTGCTGCACGCTGTTGTCCATGGCAGCAACCATGTAGGAGGTGCCATCCACCACCGTGGATGCGCCGGACCAGGGCACGGTGCTCAGTACCGAGACGCCGGGCGCCGCCAGTTCCACCTGGTTGGTGCGCTGGGAGAAGCTGGCGTGCTGCTTGTTGGCATCCAGCGCCGCTACCGAAATCACGCTGTTGTAGGAGGCCGGGTAGCTGTGCTGGGTGTTGCCGCTGTTGCCCGCCGCCGCCACGTGCAGAACGCCCTGGTTGTACAGGTTCTGGAAGCCGTTGTTCTCGGTGGTGCTGCTGGTGCCGCCACCCAGGCTCATGTTGATGACCTTGGCGCCGGCGCTGGCGCAGCGGTTGGCCGCGTCGATCAGACCCGAGCTGTAGGACCAGCCGCAGGTGTTGCTGAACACCTTGACGATGTAGAGGTTGACTGCGCCGGGGCTGACGCCCACCACGCCGACATTGTTGTTGGCCGCGGCGATGGTGCCGGCCACGTGCGTGCCGTGTCCGCAACCATCGGTGTTCCACCCGCTCGGGTAACCGCCAAGAACGTTGACGCCCTGGAAATCCTCGTGGCCGGTGTGCAGACCGGAATCGATCACGCACACGGTGACACCCTGGCCGGTGGCGCTGACGCCCCAGGCCTGCGGAGCCTGCACCAGATTGATGCCGTAGGGGACCGTCTGCGCCATCGGATAGCGCGGCGGATCGGGCTCGACGTACTCGACGTTGGGATTGTTGGCGATGCCGGCCCGGGCCTGCGGCGGCAGCGACACGGCAAAGGCGCCGAGGTCGTCGAACGTGTAGTGGAACTGCGCACCGGCACCGCGCAGGGCATGCTCGACCTGCCCCTTGGCGCCCGGCTTGAACTTGACCCAGACTCGATTTTCGTCGACGCCGCTGGCCGATACCGAACTGGCGGCGAGCGCCATGGCGATGCCCGCGCACAGAGCGCTGGCCTTGAAGACCTTGATCACGGATAACCCCCGAAACTTCAGTTGTTGGGCATACGCGTTCGTCCGTGCGCCCAGTCAGTCCCCCCCGAAAAGCGCGGGCAAGCTATCACGCTACGGACTCGGCGCATGCTGCGTTGCGCAAAGTCTTGACGAAGGTGAATCCGGTATCGAGACAAGAGCTTGCGCGCCAATGGGTGCCAAGCGGCCGCTTGCGACATGCCCGCGATGCCGACATGCGGTATCCCAAGGTCGACAGTCGGTATGACATTTCCAGAATCTGTGATCTGGATCACGGTTTCCGGCGCCTCCGCATCCGTCGTCACACCGCCCTGCCGGCGCCACGCTTCCGCCGCAATCGCCTGCCGGATGACACCGCCCGCGGCCCTATACTCACGGCGTTTCGCTTCCATTCCTGCAACCTTGGCTTCCAGGGAACCCGACACCATGGTCCGTTCCGCGATGTTGATGCGCTGCACCCCTGTCCTGTTGCTCGTGCTCGCGCTCGTCGCCTGCCGGCAGGACGCACCCGCCACGGTCACCGAGGCGAAGGAAGCAAGGATCGAAATCAGCGAATTCGTGCTGGTCGACTCCGGAGCCGAGCCCTGGCAGGGCCGTCCCGCGCTGTACCTGCGTTTTTCGCAGCCGCTGGCAGGCGCCCAGCATTTCGACGAGTTGTTGGCGGTCGGCGGTGCCGACGACCAGGCGATCGAGGGTAGCTGGATGCTGGATGAGGATCTCGCCACGCTGCGATTTCCCTTTGTCGAGGCGGCACGCGACTACCGGGTAGAGATCGACGCCGGGCTGATGGCCGCCGATGGCCGCCTGATCGGCGATCTCGAACCGCTGTCGCTGCATTCCGGCCCGCTGCCGCCTTCGGTCGGTTTCGCCAGTTCCGGCGTGGTGCTGCCGATACGCAACAGCGACGGCCTGCCCATCGTCAGCGTCAACGTGCGCGAGGTCGACATCGAATTCCTGCGTCTCAAGGACGCGCGCGTGCCCACCTTCTTCGCCAACCGTCCACGCAGCGGCCAGCGAGGAAGTTGGGAACTTGAACAGATTGCCGCCATGGCCGACCCGGTCTATGCCGGACGCTTCGCCCTGGAAACCCGCGGCGGCGAGCGCGCAGTCAGCCACATCCCCGTGCATACCATCGCCGAGCTGCGCGAGCCCGGCGTCTACTTCGCGGTGATGAAGCGCGCCGGCAGTTTTCCATGGCAGCAGGACACTACCTTCTTCTTCGTCAGCGATCTCGGCATGCATGTGCGCGGACACGCCGACGGGCTGTGGGTGCATGTCGCTTCACTGGCAACCGGCGAGGCGCAGTCGGGCGTGGCACTTGAGGTGCAGGATGCGCAAGGTCGACGCATCGCCAGCGCCGGCACCGATGCGCGCGGCCAGGCGCGACTCGACTACCGCCTGCAGAGCGGTCACGTGCTGCTGGCCCGACGCGGCCGTGATGTCGCCTGGCTGCCATTCAACCAGCCGGCGCTCGATCTCTCCGAGTTCGAGGTGGCGGGGCGCCCGCAGCGCGCGGCCGAGGTTTTCCTGTGGTCCGGTCGCGACCTGTATCGGCCCGGCGAGGCGGTGCGCGTGATGGCCCTGCTGCGCGATTTCGACGGCCGCACGCTGCCCGCAGCGCAGCCACTGTTCGGAACCCTGAGGCAACCTGACGGACGCAGCTTCCTGAGTTTCCGGCTGGAGCCGGAAGACCTCGGTTTCTACCAGTTCCAGCGCGCCTTGCCGGCCGATGTGCCGACCGGACGCTGGACCGTGGAGATGCGTCTCGATCCTTCGGCCAGCCAGGCCCACGCCAGCATGACGCTGCGCATCGAGGAGTTCCTGCCCGAACGGCTCAAGCTCGACCTTGCCGCCGAAGAACGGCCGCTGGCGCCCGGCGAGACCCTGCCGGTCCAGGTGGAGGCCGCCTACCTGTACGGCGCGCCCGCCGCCGGCAATCGCTTCAGCGCACGCCTGCTGACCGCCCACGAGGCGCATCCGCTGGTCGAGCTGCGTGGCTGGCACTTTGGCGATCCACTGCAGGAACTGCCGGGCGAGCCGGTCGAACTGGGCGAGATCCGGCTGGACGACGCAGGGCAAGGCGAAGTGTTCCTGCAGGCGCCCGCCGTGGCCGCCGGCCCCTTGGCGCTGGTGCTTTCCGGCAGCGTGTTCGAGAGCGGCGGGCGGGCGGTCAACCGCAGTCTGAAGCGCATCGTGTGGCCGGCGCCGGCGCTGGTCGGTGTGCGTCCGCAATTCGACCTGAAGGAAGGCGCCGAGGTGCGCAGCCGCGCCGGTTTCGAGATCCAGCGTTACGGCATGGATGGCAGCGCGCGCGGCGCCGGCACACTGACCGCCCGTCTGGTGCGCGAGCGGCGCGAGTATTTCTGGTCGTTCCTGCCCGAGGGCGGCTGGCGCAGCGATTTCGTGCGCCGCTTCGATGTGGTGGAGAGCCGCGAGGTGCCACTGCGCGCCGAGGGTCCTGCGCGCATCGAGTTCAACCTCGACTGGGGCGACTACCGGCTGGAGGTCGACGATCCCGACTCCGGTCTCACCATGCGCCTGCCGTTCCGCGCCGGCTGGGGCTACAGCGACCTCAATCGTGGCGACGACGCGCGTCCCGACCGCGTCAAGCTGGCACTCGACCGCGACCGCTACCGCGCCGGGGAGGAAGTGGACCTCACCATCACCCCGCCCTATCCGGGACCCGCCGTGCTACTGGTCGAGTCCGACCGCCTGCTGCACAGCGAGAATTTCCAGGCCCGCGCCGGCGGCAAGCTCAAGCTCAAGGTAACGCCGGAGTGGGAGCGCCACGATGTCTACATCAGCGTGCTTACCCTGCGTCCCGGCGAAAGAGGCTCGCGCATCACGCCGACGCGCGCCGTCGGCATGGTGCATGTGCCGATGGATCGCAGCGAGCGCCGTGTGGAGGCGCACATCGAGGCGCCACCTTCCAGTCGTCCCGGCGACCGCGTCGGGATCGATATCCACGTGCCGGCGCTGGCCGGAAAGCAGGCGCGGGTGGCGCTCAGTGCGGTCGATCTCGGCGTCATCAACATCACCCGCTATCCGTTGCCGGACGCGGCCGCGCATTTCTTCGCGCGGCGCGGCCTGGGCATCGAGGCACGCGATCTGTACGGTCGCATCATCGAGGACCTGGCGGGCCGACGCGCGCGCCTGCGCTACGGCGGCGACGCCGCGCTCATCGCCGCACTGCCGCAAGCGCGACGTCCGACCGCCGAAATCGCCATCGTCGACCTGTTCGAGGGCCCGGTGGCGGTCGACGGGTCGGGGCGTGCCCGCGTCGAGTTCACCCTGCCCGACTTCAATGGCACCCTGCGCCTCGCGGCGCTGGCCTTCGGTGAAAGCGACTACGCCGCGGTAGAAACGCAGATGCGCGTGCGTGCGCCGCTGGTGGTCGAGGCGAGCAGCCCGCGCGTGCTGGCCCCCGGCGACCGCGCCCGACTGACCATCGACGTGCAGAATTTCAGCGGTGCCGCGGGAAGGCTCACGCTGCGTGCGGAAGGCGATGCCCTGGCCGAGGTACTCGGCCGCGTCGAGCCGGTGGATCTCGCCGACGGCGAGAAGCGCACGTTCGGCTTCGACCTGCGCGGCGGACCCGGTCACGGACTCGGTCGCATGCGCATCCATGCCGAACTCGGCGACAACGTCATCGAACGCGCCTACACGCTGCCGGTGCGATCGCCCTGGCCAATCGAACGGCGCAGTCGCCAGCGCAAGCTGGAGCAGCCGGAAACCCTGCGCTTCGGCGCCGATGCCGTGGCCGGGCTGCAGCCGGGTTCGGCGGTGCTGCGCGTCAGCGCCTCCACGCTGCCGCCGCTGCCGTTTGCCGCTGCCGTGGAAGGGCTGGTCGGCTATCCCTACGGCTGCCTGGAACAGACCGCAAGCCGCGCCTTCGCCCTGTTGTGGCTCGACGCCGAGGGCGCCGGGCGTCTCGGCATTGCTCCGGTCGAGGAAGCGACGCGTCAGCGCTGGCTGGCCGATGCCTTTGCGCGCATCTCCAGCATGCAGCAGGCCAATGGCCACTTCAGCCTGTGGCCGGGCGACGGCTACCCCACCACCCAGCTCACGCCCTGGATCGCCG
>DAOMOD010000003.1:0-1492 GCA_035444205.1 Lysobacteraceae bacterium | reverse complement strand
CCTGTTTCTCAGCGCGCGCGAGTCCGGCATCGCCATTCCCGACGCCGTGCTGCAGAAGGCGCTGGAGCGCATGCACGAAGACCTGCTTGCCGGCGGCCCGCATTACTGGGAGTACGAGCACACCGGCCACCTGCGCTTCGCCTTCAACGCCTATTCCGCCTACGTACTGGCGCGGGTGCAGCGTGCCCCGCTCGGCACGTTGCGCGCGCTGCACGATCGCCAGCGCGATCAGGCCATCACCCTTCTGCCGCTGGTGCAACTTGGCCTCGCCCTGCACCTGATGGGCGATCCGGCGCGCGCCGAGATCGCCATCGCCGAGGCGTTCGACAAGGAGTTCAAGCGGCCGCGCTGGATCGGCGATTACGGCACCGATCTTCGCGACATGACCCTGGCCCTGGCCCTGCTGCATCGACATGGAAAGGCCCTGCCCGAACACGACGAACGCCTGTTCGATATCGCCCGCGACCTGCTCGGCGGCCGCGCCGACCGCAGGCGTCCCGACCGTCCCTACTGGCTCAGCACGCAGGAAAAGGGCGCCATGGTGCTGCTGGCGCGAAGCATGCTGGAAAATGTCGGCCGTCCCATCGACATCGAACTGGCCGTCGGCGGGACCGCCCTGACGGTGACGCCGCGCAATCTGTTCAGCCGCGCCTTCGACGCCGCCGATCTCGCCGCCGGCGTACGTCTCGGGCTTGCCGCCGAAGGCCCGGTATGGCTGGTCGAGGAGGGCGTGGGCACCCCGACCAGCGCACCCGAGCCGGTCGAATCCGGCGTCCGTATCCGGCGCGACTGGTACCGCATGGACGGCAGCCCCTTCGACGGCGAATCGCTGCGCGAAGGCGAGACGCTGCTGGTGCGGCTCAGCGTGGTCGCCGAGGAGCGCATGGCCGACGCCCTGGTGATCGATCTCCTGCCGGGCGGCCTCGAAGCGGAGAACCTCAACCTTGGCGATGCCGGCCAGTTCGCCAGCGTGATCATCGACGGGCAAAATCCGGGCGAGCGCCATTACGGCGTCGAAGTACGCCACGAGGAATACCGCGACGACCGCTACGTCGCCGCACTGTCGTTGTGGGGCGGTTCCGAGGCACGCCTGTTCTACCTGGTACGCGCCGTCTCCCCCGGTCGCTACACCGTGCCGCCGCCGTTCGCCGAGGACATGTACCGGCCCGAACTTCGCGCGATCGGCGCGGTGAGCCTGGAGGTGCTGGAGGTGACGCCGCCATGAGGGTGGCGGGGGTGATATCCGCCTGCGGCGAGGCGTGTGTCGTCCCTGACGTTGGTTTCGTCTGCCTCCGGGCGGCGGAGCCACTCGCTTTTCCTGTTGGAGCCCACCTGTGGGCGAGCGCGGCGTATCGATGTACTCCTGCGTTAGGAATGTCCGCCTGCGGCGGGGCGTCTTCTGTCATCCCTGACGGGGGTTCCGTCTGCCATCCGGCAGCCGGGTCACTTCTCTTTGCGCGTCCAAAGAGAAGTAACCAAGAGAAAGGACGCC
>DAOMOD010000002.1:45801-58990 GCA_035444205.1 Lysobacteraceae bacterium | reverse complement strand
CCGGAGTCGCGGCGCGCCTGGACCCTGATCGGATTGGGATCGGCCTTGACCCAGGACGGGCAGCCCGAGGCAGCAATGGACGCCTTCGCCGAGGGCGAGGCCATTGCCGTGCGCACGCTGGGCGCGGGCCACGCCATGGTGGCCCAGGCATTGCTCGGAAGCAGCTACGCGGCGCGGGACCTGGGTCGTCCGGAACTGGCCGAGCAGCGGCTTCGACGCGCGCTGGAGATCGCCGTTGCCACCGGCGACGAGGCCAAGGCGCGAGTGCGCGCCGCCATGGGCGAACTGTGCCTCGAGCAGGGCAGGCCGGAGGAAGCCATCGAGCTCCTGCAGCAGGGATTGGCCGACCTCGATCGCCGTGGCGAGGGGCGCGATCCGCAAACGCTCACGCTGCACACGGTGCTGGCGTTGGCGCTGGCGCGAGCCGGACGTCCCGCCGAGGCGCTTGCCGAATCGGAACCGGCGATCAGCGTGCTTGAAACGCTGGATGTGGCGCGTGGCCGCTGGCTGGGCGAGGCCGCACTGAGCCATGCCGAAGTGCTTCTGCACGCCGGACGCCTGGACGATGCGGCGCGCTGGCGCAAGGTGGGCGAGAGCGAACTGGAAAGCGTCTGGCCGGGACTGCATCCGCGGCGACTCGCGCTGCTGGCGGAACGCATGGCGCCCTGAGTCTCGGTCCGGCGGCGCTATACTTCGGACATGCTTGAGACCTTTGACCTGGAGCGCTTGCGCTCCGCCGCACGCTTCGAACTCGGCGATGCCCTGGAAGATCACCGCATCGTCTTCTTCCCCGAGTGCCCGTTCCCGCTGCCGGATGCGGCCGACCTCGATTATCTGCGGCGCGAGCTGCCCGGACGACTCAAGCTCAAGAACGTGAGTTTCCATCCGGAAGCGGACCGCGTGCGCGGCATGGATGCGGGCGAGGATCTCGACCGCGTCGGCGACATCCTGCGCAGTCACAGCGCAGCGGTGACCAAGTTCCTCGGCGAGCACATGGGCCACCTGACGCGGGGGTGGCGCATCGGGACGTGCAGTTTCCGCCCGATCCAGGAGAAGGGGCGCGACCTCAAGCCGCACGCCAGCAACGAGCTGGTGCACGTCGATGCCGGCGCCTACGGGGCGAGCAACGGGGACCGCATCTTCCGCTTCTTCGTCAACGTGAATCCGAGCGAAGATCGGGTGTGGGCGACCAAGGGCGACTTCGCCCTGCTGCTCGAGCGCTTCGGTCGCGAAGCCGGGCTGCTCGACGAAGCCGGTCGGCTCAAGGGAAAGCTCGACAAGGGTACCGCGGACCGGCTGTTCAGCGGCCTGGTGGCGGGCCTGGCCAGGCTCAATCCAATGGCGAAGATGGTCGATTCCAGCCCCTACGACCGGCTGATGCGACGCTTCCACAACTACATGAAGGACTCGCCCGAATTCATCGCCGACATGCGCGACTTCCAGGAGATCCGCTTCCCGCCGGGTTCGGCCTGGATGGTGTTCACCGATGGCGTCAGCCATGCCAGCCTGGAAGGCCAGTTTGCCTTCGTCACCACCTGCATCATCCCGCGCGGGAATCTGCGCCATCCCGAGCGCGCGCCCTACGCCGTGCTGAGCCAGGCTGCCGCCTGAGCGCGGCGTGGCGGTGAGTCCCGTTTCCGTCGGTACGGCTCCGGGCGAACGCCCGCCGCTCCGCTCCGTCTGCCTGTTCAAGCTCTCCGCCATCGGCGACGTGGTGCACATGGTGCCGGTGCTGCGCGCGATCCAGGACCAGCGCCCCGAGGTCGCGCTGACCTGGATCATCGGCAAGCTGGAGGCGAAGCTGGTCGGCGACATTCCCGGCGTGGAGTTCATCGTCTTCGACAAGCGCGGCGGACTTGGCACCGTGCGCGCGCTGCGCAGGCAGCTTGCCGGTCGGCGCTTCGACGCGCTGCTGCTTGCCCAGCGCAGCCTGCGCGCCAATCTGGTCTCGCTCGCAGTGCCGGCCCGGATGCGCATCGGTTTCGACCGCGCACGTCAGAGCGAGCTGCATGGACTCGCGGTCAACACCCGCATCGCGCCCATGCGCGGCCACCAGCATGTGATGGACTGCCTGTTGAGCTTCCTCGAGCCGTTGGGCTTGCAGGTGCCCACAGAGCCACGATGGGACATCCCGGTGTCGGCCGCGGACGAGGCCTTCGCCGCGGAGCATGTGCCCGAAGGCGAGCCGACCCTGATTCTGTCTCCGGCCTCCAGTCACCCGGAGCGCAACTGGCGCGCCGAGCGCTACGCCGCGGTGGCCGACCACGCCATCGAACACCACGGCCTGCGCGTACTGCTCTGCGGTGGCCCGAGCGCGATCGAGCGCGCGCTTGGCGATGCCATCCTCTCGCGCATGCGGCATTCCCCGGTGGATCTGATCGGCAAGGACACGCTCAAGCGCTTCCTTGCGATGGCCCGCCGCGCCATCCTGGTGCTCACCCCCGACAGCGGTCCTGCGCACATGGCCAACGCGGTCGGCACGCCGGTACTCGGCCTGTACGCCGCCACCGACTGCGAGCGCAGCGGCCCGTACGCCAGCCGCGCGCTCAGCGTGAACCGCTTCGCCGATGCCGCGCGCACCCTGCTGGGCCGCGAGCCGGACGCGCTGCGCTGGGGCAAGCACATTCATCGGCCGGGGGTGATGGACCTGATCACGCTGGAGGAGGTCGTCGCCAGGCTGGATACGTTCATGGCGGCACGCGCTCGGCGCTGACCGGACAGGACACGCGTTTCAGGCAGGGGCGCACCCGGTGCGCGACCCGTGCGGGACGGTCGCGCACAGGGTGCGCTCCTACGGCAGGTGCGCGCCTGGCGCAGGAGCGGCGAAAGCCGTGATGGCGTCCGGGACAGGCTCTACTACGGAAGGCTGTGAGAAGAACGGGTTTTTCGTAGGAGCGCACCCCGTGCGCGACCCATGCGTGGCGGTCGCGCACAGGGCGCACCCCTGGCGGGGAGGTGCGCGCTTCGGGCAGGGGCGGCCCGTCGACGGGGCTCAGGGCAGGCTTCGGCCGCGATGGAGTGACTCCGCCGACGGGGACAGACATCATGGTCGGATGAACGATTCGCCCATCGCCGAATTCATCGCAGCCCGGCTCGATGCCCTCGCGCCGAAAGCGGGACAGCGTGAGCGACTTGCCGCACTGTTGACGGTCAGCGACATCGCCTACGACCTCTTTCGTATCGATGCGTCCGCGCCCCAGCGGCTGGTAGATCTCTGCGACGATGCGGCCGGTCCGGCTTCGCGCCGTGCAGCGCTTCCGCAATCGACTGACTTCGAGGCCCTGCGCCGCTTCCGTCGGGACGAGAGTCTGCGCATCGCGTGGCGCGATGCGCTGGGTATCGACACGGTGGAAGCTACGCTGGCGCAGGTCTCGGAGCTGGCCGAAGTCTGTCTCGATGTCGCCATCGGCTGGCTCAAGGCGGACCTCGCCGTTCGTCATGGCGTGCCGCGCGACGCCAAGGGCGGCGCGGTGGAACTGGCGGTACTTGGTCTTGGCAAGCTTGGTGGCCGCGAGCTCAACTTTTCCTCCGACATCGACCTGATCTACGTGTATGCAGAAGGCGGTCGGAGCGACGGTGCCCGCCCGCTCGACAACGAGGACTGGTTCGCGCGCCTGGGCCAGCAGCTCGCGCGCCACATGAGCGAAGTCAGCGCGTCCGGTTTCGTGCACCGCGTCGATCTGCGCCTGCGTCCCTTCGGCCAGTCCGGCCGCGTTGCCGCCAGCTTCGCCGCCGCCGAGCAGTACTACCAGCGCGAAGGTCGCGACTGGGAACGCTATGCCTGGATCAAGGCACGCCCGGTGGCCGGCGACCGCGCGGCGGGCGCCGAACTGATCGGCCTGCTGCGGCCGTTCGTTTATCGGCGCTATCTGGATTTCTCGGCGATTGCAGGCTTGCGCGAGATGAAAGCCATGATCGAGGCGGAGGTGAGTCGCCGCGAACTCGACCATGATCTCAAGCTCGGCCGCGGCGGCATTCGCGAGATCGAGTTCGTGGTGCAGCTTACGCAACTGGTGCGCGGCGGACGCGAGCCCGAGCTGCGTGTGCCGGGAACGCTGGCGGCACTTTCGGCAGCGGCGCGCCTGGGGCATATCGAGAGCGAGGAGGCGGCCCGGCTGGCGGTGGCCTACCGCTTCCTGCGCCGGTTGGAGAACCGCGTGCAGATGCTCGGAGATACGCAGACCCACACGCTGCCCGAGGACGCAGCGCTGCGCGCGCGTCTGGCTGCCGGCCTGGGATTCGCCGATACCGATGCCCTGCTCGAAGCGCTGTCCGGGCAGCGCCGCGCCGTGCGCGACGCCTTTGATCGCGTGTTCTCCGAATCCGGCCCGCCGGTGCCGCCACCGGATGCCCTGACCACGCTGTGGCGAAGACTGGTCGAAGGCGCCGCCGGCGCGACCCCGGACGGACTCGACGAGACCAGCATGGCACGCATGGAGCAGTTCGCGCAGAGCAGCGCGGTGCATGGACTATCGAGCCGCGCGCGCGCGCGCCTCGACCGCCTGATGCCGGCCCTGCTCGCGGTGGCGCTCGACAATGCGGAGGCCGCGCGCGTGCTGCCGATGCTGCTCGATCTGCTTGCCGTGCTGGCGCGGCGTTCCAGCTATCTCGCCCTGCTCGACGAGCATCCTGCCGCGCTCAGGCGGCTGGTCGACGTACTCCGGCGCAGTGCGCTGATGGCCGCGCAACTCACGCGCCATCCGGTGCTGCTGGACGAGCTGCTCGGGGCGCCGGTCGAGCATGAGGCCGAAGCCATGGTCGAGGCGACGCTCGAGCGGGCACTGCGCCTTTGCACGCCCGGGGATATGGAAAGCGGACTGCTGGCCCTGCACGAAGCCAAGGCGCAGGCGGGTTTCCGCTTCGGCCTGCGACGCTTCGACCGCCGCGACAGCGCGGTGGCCTGCGCGCGCGGATTGGCCTTTCTGGCGGACCGGTTGGTCGCCGAGGTCTGGGGCCTGGCCGAAGAGGCCATGCACGCGCGGCATGGACGCATCGTGGTCGGCGAGGGCAGCGGCGCCGCCGTGCTCGGCTACGGCAGCCTGGGTGGGCGCGAACTTGGTTTCAGTTCCGATCTCGATCTGGTGTTCCTGTACGACCCGGCCGCCCTGCGCCACGTGAGTGACGGTAAGCGACCGCTCGACCCGCCGAGCTACTTTTCGCGTCTGGCGCAGAAGCTGGTGCACCTGTTGAGCAGCCCGGGCCCGGCCGGGCCGTTGTACGAGGTCGACGTCAGGCTGCGCCCGGAAGGCGCGCGCGGCCTTCTGGTGGTGAGTCTGGAGGCGTTTGCCACCTACCAGCGCGAGCGTGCGCGCACCTGGGAACATCAGGCCCTGGTACGTGCGCGCTGGCTGTGCGGCGCCCAGGGTCCGCGCCCGGCCTTCGAGGCGATCCGCCGCCAGGCGCTCATCGCGCCACGCGATTCCGATGCCCTGCGTGCCGACGTGCGCGACATGCGCGAACGGCTACGACGCGAGCGCGACCGCTCGGGGCAGGGTCTTTTCGACCTCAAGCAGGGCCACGGCGGCCTGGTGGATATCGAGTTCCTGGTGCAGTGGGCGGTGCTGGGCCATGCCATCGACATGCCCGAACTCCTCGATGCGACCGATACCGATACGCTGTTGAAGACACTGGGCGCAAGCGGCGTGCTGCCCGATGCGGACGTGCTCGGCGATGCGCACCAGGCGCTGCTGGAAGCGGCGCTCGCCTGCACCCTGCAGGGGCGCTCGCGCCTGACGCCGCTGCAGGGCATCGTGGCGGAGGCCGCGGACAGTGTGGCAAACGCCTTGCGCCGCTGTGGTCTGGCCGGCGGCGACTGAGGGCAACCGGACCGTGCCTGCCGTTGGCAGCGTTTGGGATCGTCTTGCCTGCGCGCCACCCCGACGCGCCGTTTGCCCGGATCAGGAATCCGTTACCGAAGGCCCTGGATTCAGCCCGAGCAGCTGCGCGGTGCGCGCCACCACCGCGTCCATCTCGCGTAGCGGCTCGACCCGAACCGGTGTGTATTCAAGCCGCAACGGCCGGATGTGGCCGGACTGAAGCAGGGCGCGGTGAAAGGCGCCGAGGCGCCCGCTCGCGGCGCCCGGTGCGTGGCACAACACGGGCACACCGACCGCGCAGGCTTCGGAGATCATGTTGACCGAATCGCCGGTCACCACGATGCGATCGGCATGGGCCAGCAGGCCCGGATAGGGATTGTCGTCGCGGTCGGCCGGCGTGTGGAACAGCGCGGCGGAGTCAGCGAACGCCTCGCGCAGCTTGCGTTGCGCCCAGACCGGCGTGCGCCGCGAGGTGCTGAACATCAGGCTGCCGCCGTCGCGTCCAAGCCAGTGGCGCAGGATGACGATCATGCGGTCGAGATCGCGACGCGTCCACGGCAGTCGGCGCACCGGGCCGCCGACCAGTACCGCGGTGCGCGGGGACGGGTGTTCGTGCAGGCCGGCAAATTGCTGCCTGGCGTGGGCGAGCCAGCGATCGTCGATCCCGTGCAGGCTGCCCAGGGTGACCACCACGTTGGCACCGGCGACGGCGTCGTGGGCAGGCACGATGAGCGCGTCGAACGAACGCGCGTCGATACGCGGATCCAGAATCTGAGCGACGCGCACGCCGCGGCTGCGCAGGCAACGGGTGGCCAGCGCCGCTACGCGCCCGCAGCCGATGGCGATCTCCGGCCAGGGCGGTTGCAGCATGGCGCCATCCCGGTCGCGCACATCGGCCAGCGTGCCCAGGCGCGGCGCCCACCACGTCGCCGGCCAGCGCAGCTTGAGGTGCCGGACCTCGCAGGAGAGTCCTGGCCCGGAGGTTTCAGGAACGGTTCGGGCCAGAGCTTCGGCCAGCGCCATGGCCTGGCGTGCATTGCCGGCCGCGCCGTCGCTCAGGACCCAGGCCTTCACGCAGCCAGCGGCTCCGCTGACACCGCCGCAGGGACGCCCGCGGCATCGAACGCGGCGAAGTGCTGGATCAGGAACTCCGCCAGCAGGCGGGTCTTGGGCAGATCGCCGCGGCGCCGCGGCAGCACCGCGCGCAGGCGTGCGGTCGGCACCGTGTAGTCGGGCAACACCTCGCGCAGGCGTCCGGCTTCAAGATCGGCCGCGCACAGGAAGCGCGGCAGGATGGCGATGCCGCGGCCGGCCAGGGCGAACGAACGCATGATGCCGCCGTTGTTGCTGCTGGCGACGGGCGATACGGTGACCGTATGGCGCTGGCCGTCGCGCTCGAAGGCCCAGTCCTGCCCGGAGCCGGCGTGCAGATACTGGATCGCGGCGTGCTGCCGCAGGTCGGCGGGCACTTGTGGCGCTTCACGTCCCTTGAGGTAGGCGGGTGCGGCGACGCAGGCCAGCGCCATGCGGCAGATCGGCTCCTCGTGGTACTGCCCGGACACGCGATCGGAGTCGCTCAGCACCAGGTCGTAACCCTCCTCCACCGGGTCGATCTCGCGGTCGTTGAGAATCACCTCGGCGCGAATCTCGGGGTGCTTGTCGAGAAAGCATGCCAGGGCCGGTCCCAGAAAGCTGATGCCGAAGGAAGTGGGGCAGGAGACACGCAGCGAGCCGCGCAGGGCCGCGGCGCCGGCGCTGACCTCGGCCTCGATGGCGTCCATCTGCTCGATGATGGGCGCCATGCGTTCCCGGTAGTGCAACCCGGCCTCGGTCAGGCGCACGCGACGTGTGGTGCGCAGCAGAAGTGGCGTGCCCAGGACTTCTTCGAGGTCACGGACGCGGCGGCTGGCCAGCGAGCGGGCGATGCCGAGCTGCTCGGAAGCGGCCGTGAAATTCTCCAGTTCGGCAACGCGGAGAAAGGTGCGGATGGCGGTCAGCTGATCCATAGGTGTCAATTTGTAAACAAGAATGTCTTGGAAGCGGATAGTATAGTGGCGTTTGTCTACTTTGTATGTTCAACGCCCGACTTGGGACGACGTCTTCCAGGAGGTATCCATGATCCGCATTTCCGCTCTCATTCTCGTTCTTACCACCCAACTGACCCTTGCCGACACCCATGCGGCGGACCGCTGGGAAATCGACAAGGCGCATACCCAGGTCCTGTTCACGGTCGACCACCTTGGTTTCACCGATCTTACCGGCCAGTTCCGCATGATCGACGGAACCTTGCACCTCGACACCGACGACTGGACGCAGTCCTCGGTCACGGCAACAATCGAGGCTGCCAGCGTCGACATGAATCATGACGGCATCAACCGGCACCTCAGGAATCCCGACTTCTTCGATGTCGAGACCCATGCCACGCTCGAGTTCCGCAGCACCTCCGTGAAGCAGGTGGGCGAGAACCGTCTCGAGCTTCATGGCGAACTCACCATGATCGGCAAGACGCTGCCGGTGCGCCTGGATGTCACCCTGAACAAGCTGGACATGAACCCCGGACGCGGCACGCCACGCGTCGGATTCCGTGCCGAGGGCAGCCTGAAACGCAGCGACTGGGGCATGAGCTACGGTGTGCCCAACGTGGGCGACGAGATCGCCATCGTGATCAACCTCGAGGCCCGCATCCCGGCGCCATAGGGCGCCACCAGCGTTTCCGCGGCGTCCTTGAGCGGAGCAAGCTCCGCTCTACAACAGCATCGCACGCTTTCGGCGTGTCGTAGTGCCGAGCCTGCTCGGCACCATCAAGGCGCGTCGCCGGGGGGCGCAGGCTGCGTGCTGCGCGGCGCCAGGTGCCGCGACAGGAAACGCTCCATCGCCGAGTAGAACTCCACCTGGTTCTCGAACTTGCCGAAGCCGTGGCCCTCGTCGTCCTTGACCATGACTTCGTAGGGCTTGCCGGCGCGCTTCAATGCGGCCTCCATCAACTCCAGGTGCTTGATCACCACGCGTGGATCCTGTTTGCCATAGGCCATGAACACCGGCGCCTGGATGCGCTCGGCGTGATTGACCGGCGAGCGGTCCTCCAGCATCGCCTTGTCCTCGCGCGGATCGCCGATCTGCTTCTTCATGGTCTCAAGCCCAGGCGCCCAGGCGCGCGGCGCGGAATCGAACAGCAGAGGAATCGAGGTGACGCCCACGTAGTTGATGCCGCAGCGGTACAGTTCCGGCGTGTAGGCCAGTCCGGCCATGGTGGCGTAACCGCCGTAGCTGGCGCCGTAGATGCATACGCGGTCGCCGTCGGCGATGCCCTGGTCGATGGCCCAGCGCACTGCATCGGTAACGTCGTCCTGCATCTTGAAGCCCCACTCGCGGTTGCCCGCCATCAGCAGGTCCTGGCCGTAGCCGGTGGAGCCGCGGAAGTTGACCTGCAGCACCGCATAGCCGCGATTGGCGAGGAACTGGATCTCGGGTCTGAAGCCGTAGGCGTCGCGAGCCCAGGGGCCGCCGTGTGGATGCACGATGAGGGGCAGGTCCTTCGCCTCCACGCCGCGCGGCGTGGTCAGGTAGCCATGCAGGGTGAGTCCGTCGCGCGACTCGAAGGCGACTGGCTGCATCGGCGCCATGTGCTCGGGCTTGAGCCATTCGCGCGAGGCTGCCAGTTCCTCGAGGCGCGGGTTCTCGACGTCGAACAGGTAGTAGCGTCCGGGCTGCGTGCTGGACCAGGCGGTGACGATCGCAAGCTTCTCGTCCTCGCTGAGGCTGCTGATGGAGTTGATGGTGTCGGGGAGGGCCTTGTCCAGGGTCGCCTGGATGCGTGCCCACCGGGAATCCAGGAAATGCTGTCCGGGACGTTCCGCGAGGTAGGAAATCCACATCGGCTCGCGTGTCTTGCGCGACATGGATACGCCCTGGACATCCACCAGCGGATGTTCGAAGACCAGCTCACCGAGCTTGCGGGTTGGCAGATCATAGGAATAGATGGCAGCGCGGTCGCGGCGGGTGCCCTCGGGCGTGAGGGTGGAGGCCACGTAGAGGGTTCGCCCGTCCTTCAGCACCTGCCCTGCCGGCGCCAGCGCCGGCTCACCGAAGCCGGCTTCGGACATGGTCTCCCAGGTGTCGCTGCCGGGCCAGCGGTAGCGGATGATGGTGCGCAGGCCATCGCGCGCTGCCGCCATCACCACCCGGCCCTCCCAGTCAGTACCCCAGCCCACCACGTCGCCCGGATTGCGCTGCACCATGCGCTTGCGTCCGTTCATGATGTTCATGCGGTAGACGTCGGGATAGGCGACGTTGCGATCGTTGTTGGTGACCAGCACGTGGTCGTCGTCGCCGTGCAGAAGATCGAGCAGACTGGTAATGCGCACGATGAAACTGCCATCGCGGACCTGGGATTCGAGCGCCGGCGCCAGCACGCGGCCGCGGCCACCGTCGCGATCGACCGCCCAGATGCCGAAGCTCTCGTTGCCGTCCTTGTCCATGAAGAACAGCAGGCGGTGGTTGGTGGCCCATACGAACCCGCTCACGTCCTGGTTCTCGACCCGCGTCACCACGCGCGGCTGGCGTGTGTCGAGCTCCATGACGACGATGTTCATGCGCGTGGTGCCGGCGGCGGTCTTGACCGGCATCAGCGCCGCCAGGTGCGTGCCGTCCGGCGACAGGCTCATCTGCGCGAACTCGGGCTTGCGGAAGAACTCCTCCACCGGTAGCTGCGGCGGACGGGCATGAGCGGCGCCGACCATGGCGACGGTGAACAGGGCGAGGACGACACGCAACATGATCTGGGGCTCCGTTGGCGATCGCTGCGACAGTGCAGCGAAGCCGCCATTATAGAGGCCTTGCACAGGGAGCTGTGGCTGCGCTCGGGACAGGCTGCTAACATCCTCGGCCCTCGTTCTTCCCGATCCAGGTGACCCATGCGCCGTCTGCTTCTGCCGCTTGTCCTGCTCGCCCTGACGGCATGTGGCCGTGAGGAACCACCCGCCGCGGCGCCTGCACCCGCGGAGGAAGAGGCTGTCGTCGCGCACCAGTTCAGCGCCGCCATCACCGAGGCCGACTACGCCGCGCACGTCGAGACCCTGGCGTCCGACGAATTCGAGGGGCGCGCCCCAGGCAGCCGTGGCGAGCGCCTTACCACCGCGTACCTCAGCGAGCACTTCGGCCGCATCGGCCTTGCGCCGGGCAACCGCGGCGAGTGGTTCCAGGCGGTGCCCATGGTCGAGATCACGCGCCCGGAAGAGTCGTCGCTGCTGTTGCGCCAGGGCGACGAGGAGGTGGTGCTGGCCGCCAATACCGAGGTGGTGCTGGGCTCCACCCGCCCGGTCGAGCGCATCGGCATCGACGACTCGGCCATGGTCTTCGTCGGCTACGGCATCGTCGCCCCGGAATACGGCTGGAACGACTACGAGGGCCTCGACGTGACCGGCAAGACCGTGGTCGTGCTGGTCAACGATCCCGGCTTCGCCACCCAGGATCCCGAACTGTTCCGCGGCAACACCATGACCTACTACGGCCGCTGGACCTACAAGTACGAGGAAGCCGCGCGCCAGGGCGCCGCCGCCGCGCTGATCATTCATGAGACCGCAGCGGCCAGCTATCCATGGGAAGTCGTGTTCAACTCATGGACCGGCCCGCAGTTCGACCTGCCCGATGGCGACAACGCGCCGCCGCGTCTGGACATACAGGGCTGGATCAGCGGCGAGGCCGCGGCAGCCATGTTCGCCCGCGCCGGCCATGATCTTTCGGCCTTGATGGAGCAGGCCAGTACGCGTGCGTTTCGTGCCGTCGATCTCGACACCACCGCCTCGGCCAGCATCGGCCAGCGCGTGCGCACCGCCAGTTCCAACAACGTCATCGGCGTACTGCCCGGCAGCGAAGCGCCGGAGGAGTACGTGCTGTTCATGGCGCACTGGGACCACCTGGGCCGCGTGTTCGGCCGGCCCGGCAGCGAGGGCATCTTCAATGGCGCCATCGATAACGCCACCGGCGTCGCCGCCCTGCTGGAGCTGGCGGAAGCCTTCGCCGCCGGCGAGCGTCCGCGCCGCAGCCTGGTGTTCGCGGCGGTGACGCTGGAGGAATCCGGACTGCTCGGTTCGCGCTGGTACGCCGAGAACCCGCTCTATCCCCTGGAAACCACCGCCGCCGTCATCAACATGGACGCCATGACCGTGGTCGGCCCGACCCGCGACGTGGTGGTGGTGGGCTACGGCAACTCCGAGCTGGAGGACTACCTCAAGGAAGCCGCCGCGGCGCAGAACCGCATCGTGGTGCAGGAGGAGCACCCCGAGCGCGGCTACTACTACCGCTCCGATCACTTCAACTTCGCCAAGGCCGGCGTGCCCGCGCTGTACGCCAAGGGCGGCACCGACCACATCGAGAAGGGCCAGGAATACGGCCAGGCGATTCAGGCCGACTACAACCAGAATCGCTACCACAAGCCGAGCGATATCTTCGACCCCGAATGGGATCTGCGTGGCGTGATCCAGGATATCGAGCTGCTCAAGACGGTGGCCGGACGCATCGCCAACGAGAGCCGCTGGCCGAACTGGTACGAAGGCACCGAGTTCCGCGCCGTGCGCGAGCAGAGCGCCGACGCGCGGCAGTAACAGCCGGTCGCCCGCACGTCTTTCGAGGCGCGCGGCCCTGGCGGCCAGTTGTCCGCACGTCTTTCGTGGTGCCGAGCTTGCTCGGCACCGTCCCCTTTCGGTGCGCCCTCACCCCTGAGCGGAGCAAGCTCCGCTCTACGAAGAGCCGCTTCAGTCGGGACGCAACGCCATGCGCCGGATCGCGTCCTCATCGGCATCGTCGCCGTAGATGTGCCGAAGCGCCGCCTCCAGCACCTCGTCGCGGCCCTGGCGGATGCCTTCGATGGTGGGTGTCGCGACGATGTCGGGGATGATGCCGATGCGCTGGGTGGGCGAGCGGTCGGGATAGAACACGCCGATCCCGCTGATCCGTCCGCGCAGACCCCCTGGAAGCGGGAAGTCCGAGACATTGCCGTTGGCCGCGGCGGTGCGGCTGCCGACGACCACCGCACCCGGGACTGTGCGCAGCATCATGCCTATCGTTTCAGCGGCGCTCTGCGTCGATTCATCGACCAGTATCGCCACCCTGCCATGGTAATGTGGCGCGGCCGGAAAGATCGTGCTGGGTGGTGCGAAACCGAAGGCTCCGGGATTGGCCGGGTCGGCCTTCGAAAGCAGAAAGAATTCCGATGGCGCGGTCACCAGGTGCGTGGCTAGCGCGAACCCGCCGGATGCCGACGGGTAGCTGCGGACGTCGATCACCATCCCCATGGCGCCCGTCGCCCGCTGCACATGGTCACGCACCTCGGCAGCATCGACAGCAAGGGGATTCAGGTACACCACGCCTTCGGA
>DAOMOD010000002.1:0-45791 GCA_035444205.1 Lysobacteraceae bacterium | reverse complement strand
GCGCTGGAAGGCCGGCCCCGGACGATCGAAGTGATGCGGCCGCCATGCACGTCTGCGATGGCGCTCGACCGCGACCGCAACGGAAGCACCGTTGCGCACGATCGAAGCGATGGAATCTCCACAGGCCCCTTTCGTCATGAATCGCGCCAGACTGAACCGCCGTGCGACGTGGTGCGAGGCCGAGTAGTAGGGCGACCAGGCCGCCTCGAGACGGTCCACCGGCTGGCCGTCGATCGCCTCGATGATGTCACCGATCCGCAGCGGCGAAGGCGCTTCGCCTTCCATGCTCTCGATGCCCACCACGACGGGGCGTCCCTCCAGGAATCGCAGGGCAACCGGCCAGTTGCAGGTGCCGCGCGGCGGACGCGGAGTCAAGGGCAGCAGAGTGGCATGGCCGTCCTGGATTCGCGCCATCATGGCCATCATAACGAGGTCGTAGGCAGAGCGATCGGCAGCCTCGACGATGCGCGGCAGAAACTCGCGCAGAACTGCGTTCCAGTCATCGTCGATCAGGTCACGGTAGGGAAACCAGTAGCGAACGATGTTCCAGAGCCGCAGAACCGCAAGGATGCGATAGCCTGCGTCGGGTTCGCGCATGGCGTCGTAGGAAAGCTCACGCGCGAAATCCGGATTCCCGGGACCTGGCGCTATGGCGACGTAGAACTGCCGCGGGTCGGCGCGGCGATTTTCGTGGATCCGCCGCAACCGATCGGAGAGCGCGTCGCCCAGCCGCTCGGTATCCCCCAACCATGCCAGCGGCGCCTCGAGGTGAACATGCTCGGTCGGTTGCGCACAGGGTCGGCAGGGCTCGGGCATGCCGATGCCGTCGATCCAGGCCACCAGCACGGCATTGCGCGCATCGGCGTCGATAGCGCCAAGCACACGCGGCAGGACGCGGAACAGCTCGAAGTCCCAGTGCAGCTCGCCGCGGGTGACACGCGGGTGATGGTACTTGAGAAAGCCCCAGACCTCGCCGAGCGCGGCGACATGCTCGACCAGTTGCGAAGTCAGCGCGTCGCTGGTGACACCGGAACCTTCGGCGAAAGCAAGATCGGTGTCGAGGATGGTCGGTGAGGCGAAGCCAGGCAGCTCGATACGGCGGGGCGACTCGGAAAAACGTCGTCCGTCGACGAGGATCTCCACCTCGTCAACCCACAGCCGACCCGTTCCCGAGAGATGCACGCCGAACTGCAGCGTTCGCGTGTCCGGATGCAGGCGTTGCCGGAGGCTGATGGTCTGCCAGTCCGCCGTGCCGTGAAATTCACCAACCTGCATCGTGTCGAAACGAAGCATGCCCGCTTCGCCGTTCTGGCGCAGCAAGAGTCCGGCGTGATTCGTGATCGAATCCATCCGAAACACACCGCGCAATTCGATCCAGCTGCCGACGAAATCCACGTCGACGGTTCGAAACAGCATGCTTCGTTCACCGGCCGCATCGGCATCGCGTTCGATCCGCACGGAGGCATCGCCGCCATGCGCCATGTCCCGAACCAGTGCCACCGATTCCGGCGGGGCGGCCTCCCAGCCGGGGGGCGGCTCACCCTCCCTGGCCTCGGATACCTCGAAGCGAAGCTGTGCCTCAAAGGCTCCATCGCGCGCCTGCGCGCAGTTGCCCGACGCAATCAAGGCCACGATCACCATCTGACGGACAGATATCATGCGATCCTCCGATTCCATGTCCGGATGCAGCGACACCATGCCTCCCGCGCCGCGCGTTGTCCAGCGCCCGACTTGCGATGCGTACGGACCCCGGGCTCAGGGTTCGCGCGCGCCAACGGAACGAACAAACGCACCCAGCTGCACCGCCGTCTCCACCGGTTTCTCCATCATCGTCATATGCCCGCAGCCGTCGAGAATGCAGTTGCGCGCGTCGTGACGGCCGAACCCGGACAAGTCCGGGCCATGCCGCCGATCGCTAGGATTCAGGGATTCGCGGATTCGACCGAATGCTCCGCCCCAGCGCCGATGTTATCCGCGAGGAACGCGAGCATCCTTTCGTAGAAGTCCGCCCTGCTGCTCACCGCAAAGTAGCCGTGACCCTCCTCGTCCACGACGAAGGTCTTGTGTGGCTTGCGGGCAGCCGCGAGCGCGCGCTGCATGGCATCGAATTGATGGATCGACGCGCGCTGATCGCGCCGGCCGTGTGCCAGCAGCACCGGTACCTGGATGCGTTCCGCGTGGTTGGCCGGTGAGCGTTCGCGCAGCTCGTTGCGTCTGGAGCCTGCAATGATGGCCAGGAATCTCTTGAAGTAGTGCATGCTTTGGCTCGTGCCGCGACTGCGCAGCAGAGGCAGGCTGTAGATGCCCGCATAGCCGATGGCGCACCGATACAGCTCAGGTTCGCGTACAACGCCCATCAATGCCGAATAGCCTCCGAAAGAGGCGCCATAAATGCAGATCCGTTCCGGATCGACGATCCCTTCGTTGATCGCCCAGCGCGTCGCATCGGTGATGTCGTCCTGCATCGTCTGGCCCAAGGCCTGGAAGCCGTGCCGCAAGAATGCGTAGCCGTAGCCGGCGGATCCCCGGTAGTTGATCTGCAGCACCGCGTAGCCGCGGCTGGCGAGGAGCTGCACTTCGTCGTGGAAGGTCCAGACGTCCCGGCCTGCCAGCGGATCGCCGTGTGGTCGCACCACCAGAGGCAGGCGCTTGCCCTCAGCCTGGCGCGGCAGGGTGAGGTAGCCGTGAAGGACAGTACTGTCGCGCGCGGTCATCGTGATGGGCCGCATCGGGGCCATCCGCTGCGGGTCGATCCACGGCCGCCGCGCCAACAGGAAGGAGGCCTGCAGGCTGCTGGTGTCCACCAGGTAAAGGCTGCCAGGATCGACATCGCTGGCGGCAAGGACCAGGACCAGGCGCCCATCCCAGGTACGGCTCTCGATGCTGACGTGGTGATCCGGGAAGGCCGCCTCGATCGCACGCAGAAGCCGCGCCTCGGGATGATCCGGATCGAATACATGGTGGCGCGGGCGCCCCGGCAGGTAGCTGACGCCGTAGGCATCGCTGCCGTCCGCAGCGACAAGCAGTTCGCCCATTTGCACGTGGGGGTGCCGGTGCAACTCCTCCATGGTGCCGTTGGCCGGATCGTAGCGGACCAGTCGACGAGGCCCGCCGGCATCGGTGGCGTACATGTAAAGCAGGCGGTCGTTGCGATCCAGCCGTTCCGGCACGCGGGAGCCATCAGGCGATTGCCCGTGTACGGTCATCGGTGCCCAGCCAGCGTCGCCGTCGCGCTGAAACGAGCTGGCTTGAGCAGCCTCGCTCCTCACGGTCACAAAGCGGGGCCGCAGGTCCCGGTCCAGGATGGCAGAATGCGTACCGCGTGGCAGTGTGGCATGGACTCGGGTGCTGCCGTCGAGGATGCTCATGCGCACGAGCCTTGGCGAGAGTACATCCATCATCAGGATGTGCCCGGGATCCTCCTTCATCACGTCGATCAGCTTGAACAGCGGTCCATTGCCCAGGCTTTGGCGTCGGCTACCGTCGGCATTGCCGAGGTACGAGGTGCGCAGCACGTCGACTTGATCCAGTCTGCCGACGAGCGGCGCGACCTCGACCAGGAAGCGCTCCTCGGTGACCCAGGTGACGCGCCGCACGTGGTGGCCACTGCCGAAGTCCCATCGTGAGACGGGCGATTTGTCGGCCACGCGAAACACGGACAGGAACGTCATGTCCTGTTCCGGCACGAGGAGCGCCAGGTACGTGCCGTCCGGCGAAAGGACAGCCTGGTCGAACAGCGCAGGGAGCACGAAATCGCGGATCGGAGGAGCGTCGGCGTGCGCGAGTCCGCCTGCGACCGCCATCGTTGTCGAGAGGATGATGCGCAGCAAGGTCATGTTCGGGGCGGTCCTTCATCTCCGGCGTCGGGAGCCGCTTCCACATCAGATTGAGCTCGGCCGGCACCCGCTGAACGAGACGCCCCAAACGCAGCCAGCAGCGCCGCCGTCTCCACCGGCTTCTCCATCATCGGCATGTGACCGCAGCCGTCGAGGATGCGGGTGCGCGCGTCGTGCAGGCCGAAGGCGAGGACGTTCACCGAGCTCACGTCGAGTATGCGGTCGTCGCTGCACCAGAGCACCAGGGTTGGCAAGTGGATCGCCGGCAGGCGCGCCTGCAGCAGGTAGGCGTCGTGGCCGCGGGCCAGGTCGTCCATCAACGCATCAAGAAAGTCGCGCTGGGCGATCTGCTGGCGGCCGAGCGCGTGGATCACCGGTTTCGGTGCCCACGGGCGCACTTCGAAAAGCTGGTCCAGCCAGCGATCGTACGCTTCCGCGCTGTCCACGCTGAAGGGATTGTCGCCGGCGGCGAGGCGGCGGGCGAAATCGTTCTCCTCGAACTCGACGCCGGCGCTGTTCATCAGCACCAGGCCTCGCAGGCGCTCCGCGTTCTCCGAGGCAAGCACGCCGGCGATATGGCCGCCCATGGAATGGCCCACCAGGATCGCGTCGCGCACTTCAAGCGCTTCGAGGAACGCGTTCAGCCGTGCGACCTGTGCGCGGATCCCGTAGTCGGCACCGGGAATGCGGTCGCTCTCGCCCCAGCCGGGAAGGTCCGGGGCCAGCAGCCGAAAGCCACGCAGGTGCGGCGCCACCAGCAGCCAGTTCTCCTTGCTGCCGGTGAAGCCGTGCACCAGCACCAGGGTTGGCCCGCTGCCGCCGTCGAGATAGCGCCAATGATGGTCATCCAACCGGATGCCGTACTCGGACATTCCCGATTGCCAGCGCAGGCGGGCGTAGTCGGCTTCCAGCAGCCACAGTGGCGCCAGCAGCCAGACCAGCGCAAGAGCGATCAGCGGAACCAGCAGCAGGATCAGGAGCAGACGCCGGCGCACGGAACCTCGCATGCCGCATAGGGTACGGAAGTATGCCAGAGGTCGGAAATTACGATTGTTTTCCCGCGTGGTCGCCGTCGAAGCGGGGAAACTGGCGCATGCTCTCGCACCCCTTGCCGCCCTTGCAGGCCATACGCCGATGTCGAAACCGTTCCCCAGCGAATCGCTGAGCGACGGCATGATTGTCCTGAACTCCTCCACCCACCTCGAAGCCTTCCTCCAGTCGGCGGCCCTGGGCGAATCGGAATCCAGGCTCGACCACCTGAGGAGCGATCTTGCCGACGTCGAGGCCGCGCAGCAGATTCCGCTTGCGCGCCTCGAGGCCTGCCGCCGCCTCGGCATCCCCCTGCTCGATGTCGAGCGGGTCCATGCCGAAGCGGAAGCCGTGGCGCTGATGACGCCGGCACGGGCACGCGAGCTGCGTGCCATTCCCCTGTGCATGCGCGGTGCCCTGATCGCGGTCGGCATGGAGAATCCTACCGATGCCGAGGCCCTGACCGCGCTCGGATTCATGGCCAGCCGCCGCGCCGTGCCGGTGCTGCTGCATCCGGTGGTGCTGCGCCAGGCCATCGCCGATCACTACGACCGCGTCGAGGATATCGCGGTGGCGCGTCAGCTCGGCCTCGACCCCAACCGGCTGGGTGTCGAAACCTCCGAGCACGACGCCGAACGCCTCGCCGCAGAGAAACCGGTGGTGCGCATCGTCAGCCAGATGATCTCGGAGGCGGCGCGCCGTCGCGCTTCGGACATCCACCTCAGGCCGTCCGAGGAAGGCGCCGACCTGCTGTTCCGCATCGACGACGAGATGGTGCCGGTACGCCGTTTCCTGCGCGCCCTGGTGCCGGCCATCGTCAGTCGCATCAAGGTGCTGGCCAACATGAACCTGGCCGAGCACCGGCGCCCGCAGGACGGCCGCACCAGTTTCACGCTGGATGATGGCCGCAGCATCGACCTGCGCATGTCGGTGCTGCCGGCGATCTTCGGCGAGAGCGTGGTGGTACGCCTGCTGGACACCCAGGAAAGCCTGAAGAGCCTGGACGAAATCGGCTTCACCGAAAAGGACCGGCACCTGGTCGACGACCTGATGAACCGCAGCCACGGCATGTTCCTCGCCACCGGCCCCACCGGCTGCGGCAAGTCGACCACGCTCTACGCCATGCTGCTGGAGCTGCGCAAGCAGCGCATCAACGTGCTCACCATCGAGGAACCGGTCGAGTTCTACATCGACGACATCCAGCAGATGCAGGTCAACCGGGCGGTGAACTTCACCTTTGCCAGCGCCATGCGCAATTTCCTGCGCCACGATCCCGACGTGATCATGGTCGGCGAGATCCGCGACCGCGAGACCGCCGACATCGCGGTGGAAAGCGCGCTCACCGGCCACCTGCTGCTCAGCACGCTGCACACCAACACCGCGGCGGCCACCATCACCCGCATGCTCGACCTTGGCGTCGAGGCCTACCTGCTGCGCGCCTCGCTGCTCGGTGTGCTCGCGCAGCGCCTGGTGCGGCTCACTTGCCCGCACTGCAAGGAAGAGGAGAAGGCTCCCGAGTGGATGCGCGAAACGCTGGAGGTGAAGGCCAAGGAGGTCTTCTACGTCGGCCGTGGCTGCCGTCACTGCGATGGCCTCGGCATCCGCAAGCGCGCGGCGGTCTATGAACTGCTCGAAGTCACGCCGGAAATCCGCCATCTGATCGTGCCTGGCGCCGAGGCCGATCGCATCCACGAGAAGGCGCTGGAACTTGGCATGCGCTCGCTCACCCAGTCGGCGGTGGCGATGGCGCGCGAGGGCCGTATCTCGCTGGCCGAGGCCTATCGCGTGCGCAGCGACTGAGCTCCAGGGGTATTGCGCCTCCGCAGGAGCGGCGAAAGCCGCGATGAACCCGTCCCATGGAAGCCGCACGAGGGTCGCCCACGAGGTGGTCTCCTACAAGAGCGGCGCCCTGTAGGAGCGCACCGAGTGCGCGACCGCGCCGTCTCGTGAAAGCCGCGTGGTTTCCTACAAAAGCGGCGCCCTGCAAGAACGCACCTCAGGGCAGCCGCGGCGAAAGCCGCGACCCTTCGATCACAGGACGTGTGGCAATCCATGTTTGCACCACCGGTGCTGCGACCGGCTGCGCTGCGCCGCGCTACCTGCCCTCGAACCTCACTCGTGCCGGTCGCGCGTGTCCTCACCCTCACGGCGCGCGCCTTCGTTCGCCGATCCGGCCTGGCGCAGGGTCTCGCGCAACTGACTGGCCAAGTTGGGCGCGCGGTCGGTGCGCGGCGGAATCACCAGGGTGGTGTATTCCTTGTAGTGCGCGCGCGGCAGTTCGCTGAGCGAAAGGCGCTCGGCGCGGAAAGGCTGGATCGGCAGGTGCGCGGCCTCGTAGAGGATCACTTCGTGATTCGGCGGATAGTCGAGCAGCAGGCGGTCGACCAAGTGGGCGAGCTGATCGGGCTCGGCGTGGAAGCGCGTGCAGGCGAGATCGCCGGTGAGCGCCACCTGCCAGAGCAGCACCAGGCTGCGACTGTCGAGCTGACGATCCTCGACCAGGAACTGGGTGGCCTCCAGCGATAGTACGCCATGCCGGCCGGGATCAATGCCGAGGTCGGCGTATAGGCAGGCGTCGGCGGAAATTCCGGGTTCCATGCGCGCGCTGAAACCGGCCTCGCGCGCCTTGCGGATGACCGCGTGCGGCACGTCTGCGAACACCCCGGGGTGGCCATAGAACACCACGCACACACGGTAGCCAGCGCGCACTTCGGCCATGATCGCCTCGTCCATCTCGCGGTAGGTCTGGCGGCGGTCCTTGCCTTCGGCATAGTGACTGCGCAAGTCGATCACGTCGGGACGGATGTCCTGGATCATCGCGAAGGCCGCGGCGTCGGTGACCGCCAGCACCTTCTCGGCCTCCTCGATCTCGGACAGGCAGCGTTGGCTGAGGTGGCGGCCGAGCTGGATACCGCTGCCCACCACCACAAGGCCCGGCTCGTGGCGGCGCACCTCCGGAAGGTAGGCTGCGTCCATCACCCGGTCACGACCACTACGCTTGGCCTGGTACAGGGCCATGTCGGCGGCGTGCAGGAGGTCCTCCAGCGCGGCGTGGTTCTCGTTGGCCTCACTGAGGCCGAAGCTCAGACGATACTCGACGTGGTGCCCAAACACCTCGATGGGTGCGATGCGGCGGCGCAGGTCGTCGATCAGGAAGCGCGTCTGCGCGGCGTTCGCGTCGATCAGCACGGTGAACTCTTCGCCACCGGTGCGGCCCTTGACGGCGCGTTCCGGGAATACCTCGCGCACCAGTTCTCCGAGCCGACGCAGTACCGCATCACCGGTCGCATGACCGTAGCGGTCGTTGATCCGTTTGAAGCGGTCGATGTCGGCGACCACCGCAGTGAACGGGGAGAGGTCTCGCATCGCCCGCTCGTAGGCGACCTGTCCGCAGTAGCGGGTGTGCTGGTGGTTGCTGAGGCCGGTGAGACCGTCGATTTCCGAGAGCCTGCGGAAGCGCCGCCGCTCGCTTCGCGAGCGGCCGAGCATCAGCGCGAGCAGGCCGGCTGCCACGACCAGACCGCCCAGGCCCATTGCTTGGAGCCATTGCGTTCGGCGGCGCGCCTCCAGTTCCGCGGCCTGACGCTCACGCTCGCTGTCGAGAAGCGCGATCTGATGTTCCTTCAGGCGGGTGTCGAACTGAACCTGGAGAAAAGAAAGGCGGCGCGCCCGCGCTTCCTGGTCGATGCGGGTGCGCGCTTCCTGCGCGAGGCGCACATGAGTGAGCGCTTCCTGGTGGCGTCCGCGGGCTTCCTCGATGCGGCTCCAAAGGCGTCGCGCCGTCTCAATGCTGGTCCAACTTGAGTCTGCCTCGAAATCTGGCGTCAAAGTCTCGAGTAGCCCCAGAGCGTCCAGAGGGTCCGCCCCGCTTTCATACAGGGCTTCGGCCAAAACCAACCGCGCTTCGCGTGCACCGCGGCCGTAGCCGGTGTCATCGAATCGATTGATGGCGTCGTTCAGCCAGCGCAGAGCCTCATTCGCGCGCCCCAATCTCACCAGCGACTGGCCGATTCCACGATAGCCGTCGGCGACGAAAACCGGATCGCCGACTTCGTCACATGCGGCGACTTGCAAGTGCCGGATCGGCATGGCTTCGCTGTGCCTTCCAGCATCCTTGAGGGCATGACCCAAGTCGGACAGCGCCACACACTCGCTGCGCGAATCGCCGAGCTTTCGGGCCAGTTCCAGCGAGCGTCTCGCGTAGTCGAGCGCCCCTTCCTCCTCTCCTGCACGAAGGTACAGGTAGGAGGCCACGCCAAGCAGACGGGGGTGGGCGTGATCAACGTTGTCGAGTAGCACCAATCCCTCGTGAAGCCAGGCGAACGCTCTGCTTAGGTCGGCCGAATCAGTGCTGATGTTGATGCCAAGGATGAGTGTGCGAAGACGCAATGCGTCAGACACTTGTCGATCGAGCAGTTCACGCACCATCGCGAGCGAGGCGTCGAACTGGTTGGCGAGAGCGAGGTTTCGTGCCCTCACTAGATCTATGCGATATCGATGCTCAGGTGACAGTGACGGGCGTGTCGCCGCCAATGCGTCGATCAAGGCTGCCGACTGTGGCCAGGGCGCGGAGATGTTGGTCCACTCGATCTCCGCGACGCGCGCCTCGATATCATCGACACTCCCAGTCTGAGCTGCCGCCGGCAGCACAAGGCCGACCGCCAGAAAGGAGCACGCGAAAAGACGTGCGAGAAGCGCCACAGCCGGCCCTGCGCGACCTCGACACTCAGGAGTCGTAGGCCCTGATCGTCGAGTTCGCTGCAAACTGGCCATCCTTCAGCCCGGTGAGACGCTTGATCGCCTCATAGTCCTTGTTGAGCATGGCGTCCCGCTCGTCTGTCGAAAGCCCGAATCGTTCGATCACCGCCTTCGGATCCTTGCCGTACTCTTCAGCCAGACCTGCATCCGAACCCAGCATTCGCATCAGTCGCAACAGCGCCACCCCCTGATTCTCTTGTTGGCGATGCGCCCAGCGCGATGCGCCGGGCGGCTTCGGGCCTGGGCCCGGCCGCAAAGCCTAGCACGTGCGGCACGCCAATTCCCGGCGCCTCGACGCCCTCGCAACGGAGGGCTGTGAGAAATGCGGGCAAGGTGCTGCCGAACGCCGGTTTCATGGTCGGACTACGCACGCGGTTCAGTCCGGACAGAAGGAGCGCGTGCAGGCGCTTGGGGGATCAGTCCTGACTGGTGAGCGCCGCCGGCGGTTGTCGCAAAGTCCATCCTGCATGCGAAATTCGATCGTTTGAGTGAAGCGCTGGTAGGGATACAGGGGCGGCTCGAACTGCCACGTGGAGATCGATGCGTAGGCGGCATACTCGAACATGCCTGGGGGAGTGGCCTCGACCACGTCGACCCCCCAGGGCCGTCCGCTGCGGGACACATGGAACTCCAGCGTCACCTCGCCCTCTACGCAGTTCAGTGCCGCCCTGGCGGGGTACCGGGGGTTTGAGGGTGCGGGCGTCCAGTCGAGTACTTGCGCGACGGCGGGGCCGAATGTGGCGACCAGGAAAAGGAAGGTGAGTGCAGCGGCCTTGTGCATGCTTGTGTCCCACGCACGGGTGTTCGAGTCCGGAATCCAGTGGCCTGTTACAGGCCATTCGTTGAGCTCTGCGACCGCGCGGATGTGGTGTCAGTTGAGCGATGGCGGAGCGCAAGGCGACGGGCTACACGCGCGCCCCGGAATGGATCGCCACGATGCCGCCGGAGAGGTTGCGCACGCGGCAGGCGGCGAAGCCGGCTTCCTCCATCATGCTCTTCAGCGCGTCCTGGTCGGGGTGCCTGCGGATCGACTCGGCGAGATAGCGGTAGCTGTCTTCGTCGCCGGCCACCGCGCGACCCAGGCGCGGCAGGATCTGGAACGAATAGAGGTCGTACATCGGCTTCAGCCAGTCCGCCTTCACCTGCGAGAACTCCAGTACCAGCGCCCGGCCGCCGATCTTCAGCACACGATGCATCTCGCCCAGTGCCCTGGCCTTGTCGGTGACGTTGCGCAGGCCAAAGGCGATGGTGACGAGGTCGAAGCTGCGCTCGGGGAAGGGCAGGGCCTCGGCGTTGGCCTGCACGAAGCGCAGGTTGCGCACCATGCCGCGGTCGATCAGGCGTTCGCGGCCGACCTCCAGCATGGCGCCGTTGATGTCGGCCAGCACGATCTCGCCGGTCTCGCCAACCCTGGGGTGGAGCAAGGCGGCAATGTCGCCGGTGCCGCCGGCCAGGTCCAGCACGCGCATGCCCTCGTGCACCCCGGCGGTGGCGGCGAAATGGCGTTTCCACAGCCGGTGCACGCCAAGCGACATCAGGTCGTTCATCACATCGTAGCTGCGGGCTACCGAGGTGAAAACGTCGCCGACCAGCTTCTGCTTGTCGGCGGTCGGTACTTCGCGGAAGCCGAAGTGTGTGGTGTCGGGTTCGCTCATGGCTGGATTATCGCACCGCCGCGTCGGCGCGGGCGGGCAGGCGCAGCAGAAGCGGGTGGTGGTCGCCGTAGCGCGAGGCCAGGCGTGCGTGGATATGCGTGGAATCGCTGCCGTCGCATGCGGCCGTCACCAGCCCGGAGGCCGTCCGGTCCCAGTGTTCCTCGCCCAGCGTAGGTGCCAGCGCGGCCTGTGCGTCGGCGGCGAGTGCGCACGAGCGGGGATCATTCGACCACCAGGCGGCAAGCGCCGCATGCGCCAGGCTTTCGCCGGCCTCGGCATGGCTGGAACCCAGCCGTGCGCGATGGGCATCGGCCGACGCGATCAGCGTGTCCAACGAACAGTCATCGGCGAGGCAGTGCAGAAAGGCCAGTCGCACGGCAGCCTGCAGCAGCAGCGGATGCTCGGCACCGAGCGCTGCGGACGCTACTTCGATCTGCACGAGGTTCCAGCGCACAGCCGCGGCCAGGTCGCCGCGCGCGAATTCGACCGCCGCCAGGTTGCGCATCGTGGAAAGTGCGTGCGGGTGCGCCAGACCCACCGCAGCCTGCTGGACCGCGAGCGCCTGGTTCAAGTCGGCGGCGGCCTCTTCGAACCGGCCGCCGGCGAAACGCAGGTAGCCGAGATTGGCCAGGGCGGTGGCGGTCAACGGGTGGTCCTCGCCCAGCGCCGCCTTGCGGATCTGAAGCGCACGGACGAGGAGCGGTTCGGCACCGGCGTAGTCGCCGCGCCGCGTCATCATGGATGCCACGTTGCCCAGGCCCGCTGCGATCAGCGGGTGGTCCTCGCCGACCGCGCTGCGCATCAGGTCCAGTGCTTCCCTGAATCGCGCCTCGGCAGCGTGGATGTCGCCGCGATCGGCGGCGACGATGGCCAGGTTGTTGACCAGCTTGGCGCGGTTCCAGGGATCCTCGCCGAGCCGGGTGTAGGCGTCGAGCGCGGTCCGGTAGTGCGCATGCGCCTCGTCGAGCCGGCCGCGGTCGCGGGCCACGTTGCCGAGCAGGGTGTGGGTCTCGGCCGCCTCGCGGGATCCTGCGCCGTGCACGCTTTCGCGCAACGCAAGCGCCTGTCGCAACGGTGCCTCGGCCTCGGCGAAACGGGCCTGTCGCAACGCAAGTTCGCCACGCTGATGCAACAGGCGGCCGCGCAACTGCCGGTCGTCGACACGATGCAGGGCGACATCGGCAGCGTCGATCAGCGCCGCTGCGTCGTCGAAGCGCCCCTGGTCCGTGCGTACGCCGGACAGGGCCAGACTCGCGGTGATGCGATCGTGGTCCGTGCCACCGGCATCCAGGGCCTGGCTCAGCGTGGAGTCGGCGAGCTCAAGCAGGCCGAGTTGGCGGTAGACGGTGCCGATGGTCAACAGCAGGCGGCCGCGCACCGGGGCTTGGAGCCCCTCATCGCCGCGCAGCAGCGCGGCGCCGCGATCGAGCGCCTCGCGCACGGTGACACTGCTGCCGCGTGCCTCGCTGGGGTCGGCCACCCGGAACAGGTCGGTGACGAAGGCCAGGGTGCGTGCGTTCTTGTCGCGCTCCAGTCGGGTTTCCTCGAGTTGCCCAACCAGACCGAACACGAAAGCTGCCACCAGCAGCAGCACGCCCGCGGCGGTCGCAAGCGCGGCCCAGTGACGTCGCGCGAATACGCGTGCGTGGTAGAAGCGATGGCCCTGGCGCGCCGTCACCGGCCTTCCTTCCAGGTGTGCGCGCAGGTCGGCGACCAGATCGTCCACGCTTGCGTAGCGCAAGGCGGGAGACTTGCGCAGACACCTCAGCACAATCGCGTCGAGGTCGCCGCGCATGCGGCGTCCCCGGTGGCGCAAGGCGTCGACATCGACCCCCTCGGCTTCGCCTCGACCGCTGCGCGTGCTGGGCGGTTCGGGCTCGGTCTCGCAGATCGCCTGCGGCAGGCGGTGTGGCTGCGACACCGCCTCGCCGTAGGGCGAGCGGCCGCTGAGAAGTTCGTACAGCACCACGCCCAGCGAGTACACGTCGGACTGGGTGGTGACGGTTTCGCCGCGGATCTGTTCCGGGCTGGCGAAGCGTGGCGTCAGCAGACGGCCGCCGTCGGCGGTCAGCGAACTGTCCTCTTCAAGCCAGCGGGCGATGCCGAAGTCGAGCAGCTTGGGTTCGCCGTCGGCGCCGACCAGGACATTGCCCGGCTTGAGGTCGCGGTGCACCACCTGATTGCGGTGCGCGTAGGCCACCGCCTCGCAGACCTTGATGAACAACTCGACCCGCGCCTTCACGGACAGCGCGTGCGTGTCGCACCAAGTGTCCAGGCGTTCGCCTTCGACGTATTCCATCACCAGGTAGGGCATGCCGGTGACGGTGGTGCCGCCATCCAGCAGGCGTGCAATGTGGGGATGGTTGAGGCGCGCCAGGATCTGGCGCTCGAGCTTGAGTCTGAGAATCGATTCCTGGTCGGGCAGGATGCTCGGCTGCAGCAGCTTCAGCGCAACCTGCTGGACATAGGCGCCGTCGCCACGTTCGGCAAGATACACCACGCCCATGCCGCCGCGGGCCAGCTCGCGGATGACGCGCCAGCCACGCTCGAGACCGAGTGTGGCCGGGTCCAGAGGCGGCGACGGTGCCGGCGGACGCAAAAGGAAGCCGGTGCTGTCGGCTTCGGCGGCCTGAAGCAGCGACCACACTTCGTCGATCAGTGCCTGTTCGTCGTCGCAGGCCTGGTCGAGAAAGCTGCGGCGGTCGCCGGATGGGCGCTCCAGTGCGTCCTGGAAAAGCGCCTTGACGCGCGCGTAATGGGGATCCCGGTGGCTCATGCGCCGATCCGGGTATCCGCATCACGTCGTCGCCGGATGCGGACCAGCAGCCATGACTTGGGCAGCGCCATACCCGACCCCTGTTGCGAACCGGATTCAGCTTACACCCGCACTGGCCACCAAGTCGCAGCCGCCGTGGGTGGAACCTCGCGTGTCCCGCGTTGCGCGCGGCGTCCGGAGAGAATGCCGCGGGACCGCGTATGGGAGTGGGAACAGGGGTGCTGTGCTCCTTGCTGCGAGATCTCCATGATTCCTTGTCCGGTGCGCGTGGCCCTGGTTCTGGCCATTCTCGCGCTTCAGCCTGCAATGGCCGCCACCTTCACCGTCACCAACACCAACGACAGCGGCACGGGCTCGCTGCGTTGGGCGATCGGGCAGGCCAACGCCGCGGCCGGTGCCGACCTGATTCACTTCAACATCTCCGGCTCCGGTGTGCGCCTGATCCAGCCCATGTCGCCGTTGCCGGCGATCACCGGGGCCGTGGTCATCGACGGTACCACCCAGCCCGGCTATGTCGGTACGCCCCTGATCGAGTTGAACGCCATCGACGCAGGCGCCTTCGGCTTCGACATCGCCGCCAGCAACGTGCATATTCGCGGCCTGGCGGTGAACCGCGCGTACTCCGGTGCCGGCATCCGGGTCGGCTCCGGCAACAACGTTCAGATCAGCGAGTGCTGGATCGGTCTGGACGGGATGGGTGGCCAACAGGGGAACGGGGGCGGCATCCGCATCGACGCCGGCACCTTGCATGTCATCGGCCCCGGCAATGTCATTTCCGGCAACAGCTTCCACGGCGTCCGCATCAATGCCGGGGCCAGCGGCGTGACCGTGCGCGGCAACCGCATCGGCACCAATCCGGCCGGCACCGAATCCATCGGCAACAGCTTGAGCGGAGTATCCATAGCCGGCTCCAGCAACAACCTGATCGGCGGCACCACCGCGGCCGATCTCAACGTCATTTCCGGCAATAACAATCATGGCGTGGTGATCAACGGCGGAACCGGCAACCGACTGGAGCGCAATTACATCGGCACCGACGCGACCGGCAATGCGGCCATAGGCAATCTTGAGCAGGGCGTGCATGTGCTGGGCGGCGCCGACAACGTCATCGGCGGCGGCGTCGCCGGCACCTTCAACGTGATCTCCGGCAACAGCGGTGACGGCGTGCGGGTGGAGGGCGGCGCTCAGCGCACGCTGATTCAGCGCAACGTCATCGGCATGCGGGTGGCGGGCACCGTGGCGCTCGGCAACCGCTTTGGCGTATTCATCGACGGGGCGACGGCTACCCAAGTGGGCACAGGCGCCTTCGGCAGCGGCGGCAACCTGATCGCTGGCAACCGCAATAGTGGCGTACTCGTCGTGAACGGCAGTCACGACACGTTCGTGCAGGGCAACCGCATCGGCACCGATGTCGATGGCACGACCGCCGTCGGAAACGGCAGTTCCTCCAGCGGCAGGGGCGTTTCGGTGCACGACTCCTCCGGCGTCCGAATCGGTGGCTCAGGCCTTGGCAACCTGATTTCCGGACACGGCGACACCGGCGTCGTTGCGTACTTCGTGACCCAGATGCGTATCGAGGGCAACTTCATCGGAACCAACGCCGCAGGCACGGCCGCGCTTGGCAACGATGGCGGCGTAGCCGTGTTCGGCTCCCCTCATTCCCCTGGTGCGTGCAACGACGTGGTCATCGGCGGCACGTTCGGCAGCACCGGCAATCTGATCTCCGGCAATCACACCTGGCGCGGGATCGACGTCAGCCATTGCTCCGCCCTGGTGATTCGCGGCAACCGGATCGGCACGGCAGCCGATGGAGGCAGCGCGCTGCCGAACCTGCACGGCATCATCGTCGGGGAGGGGATCGATGGGGTCGTGGGGGGCACCGCCCATGGCGCCTGGACCTGCGACGGCGCCTGCAATCTTCTCGCTGGCAATACCGGAACCGGCCTGTACATCGGCAGCACGGTTTCGGTACTCGGCAACTTCATTGGTGTCCGTCTGGATGGCAATGCCGCACTGGCGAACCGATGGGGCGTGCTCGTGCACTCGCCAGCCGCCATCGGTGGTGTCGAAGCCGGGGCGGGCAATCTGATCTCCGGCAATCTGGAGCAAGGGATCGATGTGGCGGGCCTTGCGCACAGCAATCCTGTCGTGATCCAGGGCAATCGAATCGGCACCAACCGCACCGGCACGACGGCGATCGGCAACGGCATTCATGGCGTGACGCAGTGGTGGGGCGATCTACGTTTCGAAATTGGCGGTGCCGACCACGATGCGGGCGTATGCAACCGCGCCTGCAACGTGATCGCCGGGAACAGCGGCGACGGTGTGTTGATCCGCAGCGACCAGCGTCGGGCCCACCGGGTCCAGGGCAACTTCATCGGCGTCAATGTGTCCGGCGCGTGCCTGGGTAACGGCGGCAGCGGTGTCGTTCTGGTCGCCGGCTCTGCCGTCGGCGCCATGGTAGGCGGTCCCACGCCCGCCGAAGGCAATCGGATCGGCTGCAATCAGTACGGGGTCGTGCTCGCCGGCGAGAATGCCGACACCACGCTGATCCGCCACAACTCACTTCATAACAACGTACAGCTTGGCATCGACCTTCGTGGCAGCGATCACGAAAGCGAGGGCGTGACCCCGAACGACCCGGGCGACGGCGACAGTGGCGCCAACGGTTTGCAGAACTTCCCGGTGATGGGCGGTGCGGTGACCACCGGCAGCAGCCTGTCGCTCAGCGGAACGCTCAACTCCCGCGCCAGCCGTGCCTACACGCTGGACTTCTACGCTTCGCCGCAGTGTCACGCCAGCGGCCATGGCGAAGGGCGCACGCCGCTCGGCAGCGTGCAGGTCACCACCAACGGCAGCGGCAACGCCAGCTTTTCGACGACGCTTGGCGCCAGCGTCACGGTCGGACAGGCCATCACCGCCACGGCGACCGACAACGCGCTCGGCGCCACGTCGGAATTCTCCGCCTGCATCAGCGCCGCAGCGCCGCAGCCGGGCACGCTGGCCTTCTCGTCCTCCACCTACTCGGTGAACGAGAACGCCGGCAACGTGGTGGTCACCGTGGTGCGCAGCAACGGTTCCGACGGCAGCGTGGGTGTCAGCTACGCCACCGCCAATGGCACCGCGACCGCGCCCGCCGACTACAGCGCGCGCAGCGGCACGTTGGCCTTCGCCGCGGGGGAGGCCAGCAAGACCATCAGCATCCCGATCGTCGACGACGCTCTGCACGAGCTGAACGAAACCTTCACCGTCGCGCTCAGCAACGCCACCGGGGGTGCCGCCCTGGGCAGTCCGTCGAGCACCACCGTCACCATCATCGACAACGACCCCGCGCCGACGCTTTCGGTCGACAATGGTGGTTGCACGGTCACCGAGGGCGATAGCGGCAGCATTCCCTGCAACTTCGTGATTCGGCTCTCCACCGCTTCCGGCCGCAGTACGCAATTCACCACCAACACTACCGGAGTGACCGCCGTTTCCGGCCAGGACTACAGCGGCCATGCCAACACCGCGCGCAGCATTCCCGCCGGACAGACCAGCCTGACCGTCGCGGTACCCGTGCTTGGCGACCTCCTGCACGAGGACACCGAAACTTTCACCTTCCGCGTCCACAGCGTACAGGGGGCAGGCCCCAGCCAGGTGCTCGCCACCGGCACCATCATCGACAACGACCCGGCGCCGACGCTGAGCGTCGACAACGGCGGCTGCAGCGTGATCGAAGGCGACAGCGGCAGCCGGCCCTGCGCGTTCGTGCTGCGCCTGTCCGCGGTCAGCGGCCTGACCGCCACCTTCAACACGCATACTGCCGATGGCACGGCCACCGCGGGCCTCGACTACCAGGCCCACGGCAGCACCGCGCGCAGCATCGCCGCCGGACAGACCACGCTGACGGTCAACGTGCCGGTGCTGGGCGACACCATCCCGGAAGATGATGAGACCTTTTTCCTGCACGTGCAGAACGTGCAGCACGCGACGCCCGGCAGCCTGAGCGCCACCGGCACCATTCTCGACGACGATCTGCCCGACGGCGTGTTCATGAACGGATTCGAGGACTGAATCGCCCTTCCAGCCGGTTGCACCGGCCCAATTGCTTGCTCCCAATCAACCCTTGCAGCAACACACTGAATCTGCACGGATCGAGTAGCCCGGATAAGCGAAGCGCATCCGGGAAGCGCGTCACGCGAGACGAAGGTCTTCGCTTTCTTGCGGCTTGGCAGTCGCGGATGCGCGGCCCGAAAGGCCGCTTGTCCGGGCTGCGCGCTGCGGCTCAGCGTGGCAGCGTTAGCCCGCATTTCTCACAACCCCCCTACTGCGGACGGATGTGAGAAATGAGCCCCAGACGTCGCGCCAGACGCTCGGCGGCCTGCCTGCTGGGCGCCTCTTCGGGCAGGGCGTCGGCCAGCACCGGCAGCGCCGGCGCCAGGACGGCACGTGCCGCATCGACGTCGTCCTCCGCCAACAGCTCGGCCAGCTCGGTGCGGGCATTGGCGATGGCCGTGGGCGCGCTGCCGGGATGGCGTTCGCCGAATTCGATGGCCCGGCGCAGGCCTTGCCGGGCGCCGTGCAGATCGCCGGCGTCGGCTGCAATGCCCGCGGCCAGACGTAACGAGTAGAAGCGGAACGGATGCTCGGGATCGCCCAGCAGGGCATCCAGCGCCGGTGCGACCACATCAAACTCGGCACGCGCGTCCACAGTGCGTCCCGCCCGCCGCAGCATGGCGGCATGGCGGAAGCGGTCGAGGATGTGCGGCCAGCTGTCCGTGCCGGCCTGCTGTGCGCTGTCGGCCATGATGTCCTGGATCATGCCCAGTGCTTCTTGATGATGTCCGGCGAAGCTCAGCGCCTGCGCCAGATTGGAGCGCACCTGGCGGATCGCATGAAGGTTGCCGGCCGGATCGCGCTGCTGCACGGCCAAGGCGGCGCGCGCATGGGCGATGGCGTTGGCGTAGTCCTCCATGGCTTCGTAGATGGCGCCGATGTTGGCATCGATGATCGCCTGAGACTCCTCGATTCCGGTGTAGGCGGCACGTGCGCGCAGCAGGTGCTCCAGTGCCTGTGGGTAGTTGCCCAGGCCGGAGTGGGTGACGCCGAGTTCGTTGTGGATCTCGGCAAGGATCTCCGCGTGCAGGCCCACCACAAGCTCGGCCGTGGCTTGGGCATCGTGCAGTCGTATCAGCGATAGATGGAAGTCGCCGAGCCGGCGCGCCAAGGCGGCACCGGCAATCAACAGCTCGATCCGTGCCGGGTTCCGCATGTGCAGGTCGGTAGCGAGGCGTTCGCCCTCCTGCCAGTGCAGCGTGCCCACGTCCAGGTCGCCGGTTGCGCTGGCCACGGCCACCAGCGCAGCGCGCACCACCACGGTCGCGCTGGCATCGCGCCCTTCCAGCAGAACCAGCGCACGTTGCAACCAGTCCCTTGCCTCCACCCAATCGCCGCTCTCCGCCGCGAAGCGACCCAGCACTGCGTAGGTCGACGCCATCTGAACGGGCTGGTCGGCGAAGGCGTGTGCGCGCAGGGCATGCATTTCCTCGAGCAGTGGACGTGCCTGTCCGTAGCGCGCCAGACGCGCATGGGCCATGCCCAGCACCTCCAGCGCATCGGCGCGTCGCAACGGATACGGTCCGTCGACTGGCAGCAGATCCAGCGCGGCCTGCGCCGCAGTCGCGCTGGCCGCGGGATCGCCGAGCGCGGCGTAGGTGCTGGCCAGCGCCACGTGCACCGTGGCGGCCGTTTCGGGGGCATCGTCGCCTGCCTGCAGGCGCGCCGCTGCGCGATCAAGCAGCTCCCTGGGGCTGATCGGCTCGCCCAGCGTGTGCGCGGGCGAGGCGCCGGCGAACACCGACACCAGGAAGTCGCGCGCCCGCGCGGCGTTGCGGCCCTCGCTCTCGGCAAGCACCTCGGCGGCCTGGGCACGCTGCTGCTCGGCACGGGTGCGTTCGAGCTGCCATGCCAGTTGCAGGACGAAGGCCAGGCTTAGCGCCAGCACGCCCGCCGCCGTCGTCAACGCGACCCAGTGCCGGCGTGCGAAGCGCCCGGCGCGGTACAGGCGATCGCCCTGTCGCGCGGCCACCGGATGGCCATCGAGGTGCGCATGGATGTCCTCGGCCAGGGCTTCCACCGAGGCATAGCGCTGCTCCGGCGTCTTGCGCAGGCAGCGCAGCACAATGGCGTCGAGGTCGCCACGCAGCCGGCGCGCGGAGCGTGCATGCTCCGGGTGCGTCGGGGTTTCACCCGAACGCGTTCCACCGCTGGCGAGTGTTCGGCTGGGTGGTACCGCGTCGGTTTCGCAGATGGCCACGGGCAGCCGCTGCGGCGCCGACACCGCCGCGCCATAGGGTGAAGCGCCGGCGAGCAGTTCGTACAGCACCACGCCCAGCGCATAGACGTCGGACAGCGTGGTCACGGCCTCGCCGCGAATCTGCTCGGGGCTGGCATAGCGTGGCGTCATCAGGCGTGCGCCGTCGCCGGTCAGGCCGGTATCCGCGCTGAGGTGCCGGGCGATGCCGAAATCGAGCAGCTTGGGTTCGCCGGCCGCGGTCACCAGGATGTTGTCGGGCTTGAGGTCGCGATGCACGATCAGATTGCGATGGGCGTAGGCCACCGCCTCGCAGACCTTGAGGAACAGGCGCAGCCGCGACTCGACGTCGAGCCGGCGGGCATCGCACCAGTAGTCGATGCGCTCGCCCTCGACGTACTCCATCACCAGGTACGGCATGCCGCTGGCGCTGCTGCCGCCGTCCAGCAGGCGCGCGATGTTGGGGTGGTCCAGCCGCGCCAGGATCTGCCGCTCCAGCTTGAGTCTGAGGATCGGTTCCTCGCCGAGCAGGGGGCTGAGATGCAGCAGTTTGAGCGCCACCTGCTGGCGATAGGCGCCGTCGGCGCGCTCGGCGAGGTAGACCACGCCCATGCCGCCGCGCGCCAGTTCGCGGATCACCCGCCAGCCGCGCTCGAGGCCCAGGGTTGTCGCGTCGATGGCCGGGGCATGTTGGGGTGGATGGGCAAGGAAGCCGGTGTCCTCGACCGCCGCCGCCAGCAGCGACATCACTTCCGCGCAAAGGTCCGCATCGTCGCCGCAGGCCGCCTCGACATACGCGGCGCGCGCATGGTCAGGCTGGGCAAGTGCCTTCTCGAACACCGACTTGGCGTGCCGGTAACGATCGGCGTCTGCAGTCATGTCGTCAGCGCGTCAGCTCACGGTACAGCCAGGCCCGGGCCATCGCCCACTCGCGATTGACGGCGGACGGGTGCAGGTCCAGAACCCGTGCCGTCTCGTCGATGCTCAGGCCTACGAAGTAGCGCAGTTCGACAATGCGTGCCTGCTGCGCGTCCAGCGCCTCAAGCCGGGCCAGCGCCTGTTCCAGTGCGAGCAGGTCGACGTCGGCCTCGCTGCCCATCTGTTCCGCCGCGCCGAGCGTTACATGGACAGCGCCGCCGCCGCGCTTGTCGGCCAGCCGCCGCCGCGCCGCATCGACCAGCACCTGGCGCATGGCACGTGCGGCGGCGCCGAAGAAATGCGCGCGGTTGTCCCAATCCGGTTCGGGGCCGATCAATCGGATCAGGGCCTCGTTGACCAGCGCGGTTGGCTGCAGGGTGAGGTTGCCGCTGTCGCGCAGACAGCGCCCGGCAAGGCGCTTCAGTTCGGCGTACACGCTTGCGATCACCTGCTCGCCGGCGCCGGCGTCGCCGGCGTTCCAGCGTGCAAGCATCGCGGTCAGTGCCTCGGGCTGCCCGGCGGCCATGCGCTTCTCCTGATACGGCTGTCAGCTTACACCCGGAAAGCCCCCAGGCCGCCGCCCCTGGCAAGCGGAATCGCTCGCCCGTAGTGCAGGCGGCAACCCGGTTGAGGACATCCCCTGTCTCAACCCTCGCGCCGACCCGGTGCTGTACTGCGATTCCTGGCTATGGGCTATGGCGTTTCGAAGCCGTCGGCGAAGATCAGATCCGCAGGTGGCGGCGGCAGGTCGCCGGTGATCAGGAACACGGTGTTGTTGGTGCCTACATACACGTTGCCCTGGGGATCCTCGCCGAAGGTGCGGATGCTGCCGATGCTGGATGGACTCCAGGTGACGAAGGACCAGCTCCCTTCGTCCTCGGTGGCGACCATGATGCGTCCGCCGCAGGCGTCGCCGAAAAAATAGAGTCCGTTGAGCGATGGCGCCGGGCCGCGGTAGCGGTAGCCGCCGGTGATCGAGCAGCGCGACTCTGTATGCGGGTAGTCGAGGATCGGGTCGGTAAAGGTCGGAGGTGCGTTGCACACCGGCGCTGCACTGTTGCGAAGCAGGAATCCCTCGCGGCAGCGCCAGCCGTAGTTGAGTCCGCCGACCGCCGTCACGGGCTCCAGGTTGACTTCTTCCCGGGCGTTGGTCGGTCCCTGGCCGACGTCGCCGATCAGCATGTCGCCGGTGGTCCGGTCGAAGCTGAAGCGCCACGGATTGCGCAGGCCGGTAGACCAGATCTCGGCACAATTGCTCGACCCGCTGGCATAGGGGTTGGTGGCCGGTACCGCGTAGGGGGCCGAGCCGTCGCCGGCCGCGCCGCACAGGTTGTTGACGCCGGGTGGGGTGGTCGTATCGACATCGATGCGCAGCATCTTGCCGAGCAGCGCACGCGAGGGACCGCGGCCGGCCGGCCCACAGGATCCGTTCGACGGACAGCCGGTCTGGCCATCGTTGCTGCTGCCGTTGCAGAGAAGGGCGGGATCGAGCGTCTGTGAGCGCGAGCAGGGGTCTCCGCTGGAGCCGCCGTCGCCCATGCCTGCATAGAGGTAACCATCGGGGCCGAAATGGACGTCGCCGCCGTTGTGATTGCTGAAATCCTGGTCCACCAGCAGGAGCTGCTGGAAGGTGGCCGTATCCGCCAGGTTGGCGTCGATGGGGCCAGGACGGATATGCGCGATGACGGTATTGCCGGATCCGTTGGTGTAATTCAGGAAGATGCGCGAGTCGGTGGGAAAATCCGGGTGAAAGGCGAGCCCGAGCAGACCGCGCTCGCTGGCGCTGGTCTGGTTGGTGAAGCCGCCCGGCGGGACAAAGCAGCCGGCGCCTGCGCTCGGGCAAAGGCGCAGAAAGGGCGTGGCGAGCGTGGTCGCGCCGTCGAAGATGCGGACCTGACCGTCCTGCTGCAGTACGAACAGGCGATCACTGCCATCGTCGGGTGCGCGGATGGCGGTGATGCCGGAGAACCCCGCCTGTACGGTGACCAGTTCGAGATCGGGCGGGAGCTGGGCGCCGGCTGGCAAGGGGGCGAGCGACAGGGCGGCGAGCAGGACGAGCAAGGGGCGCATGTAGGGAACCTTCAGTGTGACCGAATTCCCCTGTGCAGGACATTGTGCCCGAACCGGGACGGGTGGCAAGTCAGGGCGTCCGGTGCTGCGTTTGATCCGTCGAGCCGAAGTCCGGCGCCTGGCAAGCCAGGTCCGCCCGGATGAAACGAAGTCAAATCCGGGATCGGACTGCATGCAGAGGCGATTCCGCTCGCGGGCTCCGTTCTTCCGTATAGGGGTTACCGGCTGCGCATCTGCCGCCGCTTGAGGCGAATCAGGGCGGATATGTCATCGTCGCCATGGCCTTCGGCGAGCAGGGCGGCATAGTCGGCCAGCGCCTTTTCGACGATGGGCAGCCCGGCGCCGAGGTCCGCGCCGATCTGCCGGACGATGCCGAGATCCTTGTGCAGCAGCGCGAGCTTGAAGCCGACGGAGAACTCGTCGCGCAACATGCTGGCGCCGCGCTTGTCCAGAAACCAGCTTTGCGCCGCGCCGGCGGAAAGGGTTGGCAGCAGGCGTTCGGGATCGAGGCCGAGTTTCTCGGCCAGCGCCAGCGCCTCGCACACCGTTTCGGCGATGCCGGCCACCATCACCTGGTTGACCGCCTTGGTGGCCTGGCCGGCGCCGACCTTTCCCATGTGGGTGATGCGTGAAGCGAACGCTTCCAGCATCGGGCGGGCCCGCGCCAGCGTGTCGGCATCGCCACCGACCATCACCGACAACGTGCCGTTCCTCGCGCCCTCGACACCGCCGGACACCGGCGCATCGAGAAAGGCCACGCCGGCCTGGGCAAGGATGGCGGCGGCTTCGCTTGCGGTGGCGGGGGCAACAGTGGAGGCGTCGATCACCAGCGCACCGGGGGCGAGATAGAGTTTGAGTTCGCGTGCCAGGGCGAGCACGTCGGCGTCGGCGCTGACGCAGGTGAGTACCGCATTGCAGCGATGTCCCAGTTCTGCGATCGAGCCGGCCGCCGGTACGCCGTGCGTTTCGGCGAAGGCCTGGGCGCGACTGCTGGTGCGGTTGTAGACGGCGCGCAGCATGCCACGCTGCATGAGGTGCGTGGCCATCGGCGCGCCCATGGCGCCGAGGCCGATCACGCCGACGCGCAATTCGCTCATGCCGCGGCCGGTGCCGGCATGGGCTTCAGGCCGAGCTTGTCGAACAGCGCGCGGTCGGCCTCGAATCGGGATTGCCGGTGGTGAGCAGCTTCTCGCCGTAGAAGATGCTGTTGGCGCCGGCATGGAAACACAGGGCCTGCAGGGCGTCGTCCATGGTCTCGCGCCCCGCCGACAGGCGCACCACGGATGCCGGCATGAGGATGCGGGCGACCGCAATGGTGCGGACGAATTCCAGCGGTTCCAGCTCGGCTTGGTGTTCCAGTGGCGTGCCGGCCACGCGCACCAGGCGGTTGATCGGCACGCTGTCCGGGTGCGCCGGCAGGTTGGCGAGCTGGGCCAGCAGGCCGGCACGGTCGGCGCGCGATTCGCCCATGCCGACGATGCCGCCACAGCAGGTCTTCATGCCGGCCGCGCGCACGTGCGCCAGCGTCTCCAGTCGGTCCTGGTAGGTCCGCGTGGTGATGATCTCGCCGTAGAACTCGGGGCTGGTATCGAGGTTGTGGTTGTAATAGTCGAGGCCCGAATCCTTGAGGCGCGTCGCCTGCTCGGCGCTCAGCATGCCGAGCGTGGCGCAGGTTTCGAGGCCGAGCGCCTTCACCTCGGCGATCATTGCCGCCACCTTGTCGATATCGCGGTCGCGCGGTCCGCGCCAGGCCGCCCCCATGCAGAAGCGGCTGGCGCCGGCATCGCGGGCGGCGCGGGCGCGCTCGACCACGTCCTCGATCTCCATCAGCTTCTCGACCCTGAGCCCGGTCTTGAAGCGCGCGCTTTGCGGGCAGTAGGCGCAGTCCTCGGGGCAGGCGCCGGTCTTGATCGACAACAAGGTGCTGACCTGCACCGCGTTGGGGTCGTGTTGGGCGCGATGCACGGCCTGGGCGCGTGCCAGCAGGTCGTTGAAGGGCAGCGCGAACAGGGCCAGGACTTCGTCCAGGCGCCAGTCGTGGCGGATTTCAGCTTGATTCATGGCGCGGCCGTACAGGCTAAAGTGGCGCGAGTGTGGGAAGGTCGGGAAGGGCTGTCAACTTGAATGGGCGTCACTGGGTCGACAGCATTGCGCGCGTGCTGCTGCCGCCGCGCTGCCTCTTGTGCGGCGCGGCGGGCGCGGACGGGCGCGATCTGTGCGCCGGCTGCGCCGCGGAGCTGCATGCCAACGCGCCGGCCTGCGTGCGCTGCGCCGAGCCTCTGACCGTCTCCGTCGAACTGTGCGGCCGCTGCCAGAAGAAGCCGCCACCCTTCGCCGCCGCTTTCGTGCCGTTCCGCTACGCCTGGCCGCTGGACGGCCTGGAAGCGCGCTTCAAGTTCCACGGCAGCCTGGCCGCAGGGCGCGTGCTGGCCGAACTGTGGATCGAACGCTGGCGCGAGGAACCGCCGCCGCGGCCGCAGGCCGTGGTGCCGGTGCCCCTGCATGCATCGCGCCTGCGCCGGCGCGGCTACAACCAGGCGCTGGAACTGGCGCGCCCATTGGCGCGGACCTTGAGTGTGCCGTTGCGCCTTGACCTGCTCGCGCGCACCCGCGCCACGGAAGCGCAGAGCGAACTCGACCGGCGGCACCGGAAGCGCAACGTGCGCGGCGCCTTCACAGCCGGCGATGTCGAGGGTCTTGATCACATCGCCGTTCTTGACGACGTGATGACCACCGGCAGCACGCTCGCCGAATGCGCAAGCGTGCTGCATCGCGCGGGTGTGTCGCGGGTCGACGTCTGGGCGCTGGCGCGTGCCTCCGGTCCCCGTTGATCGGCCGGCATCTTGCCGGGGATGCTTGTCGCGGCAATAGCAGAGCTTGCCGAACGCTGTCGACCGCGGCACGCTGATCGACCCGCTGCCGCTGCTTTGGCAACGCCGGTCCCGCATCTGGGGGGAGAAACGTCCATGAGGCCCGACGACCAACACCGCTGGCGCGAGGCCGATGCCGCGCTCGATCGTCTGCTCGATTTGCCTGAGGCGGAGCGTGCCGCAGCGCTGCGCGCGCTGCCGCACGCGCTGCGCCCACTGGTCGAGCGGCTGCTGGCGGCCGATGCCGACAGTGGCGTTCTCGACCTTGAGCCGACCGAGCTCGAACCGGTACCGCGCCGCGCCGGGCCCTGGCGCATCGGCGCGGAGATCGGGCGTGGCGGCATGTCGGTGGTCTATGGCGCCGAACGCGACGTCGAAGGTGCCGTGCAAAGTGCCGCTCTCAAGCTGGTGACCGTGGGCGCGCTGGCGGCGCAGGGACGGGAGCGGTTCCGCCGCGAACATGCGCTGCTGGCGCGGCTCAGCCATCCCCATATTGTCGGTCTGCTCGATGCCGGCACCCTGGACGACGGCACCCCGTACCTGGTGACGCGTCTTGTGGAGGGCGAGCGCATCGACCGCTGGTGCTGGCGCCAGGGTCTGGATGCCACCGCCGTGGTGCGGCTGTTCCTGCAGGTGTGCGAGGCGGTCGCCGCAGCCCACCGGCAGCTCGTGGTGCACCTTGACCTCAAGCCGGCCAACATCCTGGTCGACGCCCGCGGCCACGTGCACCTGCTCGACTTCGGCATCGCCCGCCTGCTGGAGGAAGCCGGGGACGGTCACATGACCCGCACCCAGTGGCGCGCCTTCACGCCCGAATTCGCCGCCCCCGAGCAGCTCGACGGCGGCAGCGTCGGTGTGGCGGCGGACGTCTTCGGACTGGGTGCCGTGCTCTACCACGTGCTGACCGGCCGACCGCCGCGCCCGGGCGGCGGCACGGCCGCGCAGATCACCCTGCCCTCACGCGCGGCCGCGGAGTTCGGCGAACGCGACCCGGCGTTGCGCCTGCGCTTTCGGCGCGCGCTGCAGGGCGACCTCGACGCGGTGCTGCTGCATGCCCTGGCGGCCTCGCCCGAGCAGCGCTATCCCGACGTCGCCTCGCTGGTCGGCGACCTTCGCGCCTGGCTCGACCTTCGCGCGGTCAGCGCGCGTCGCCACGGCTCGTTGCACCGTGCGGCCCTGCACCTGCGCCGCAACCCGATGCTGACTGCGGTATCGGCGCTGGCGCTGCTGGCCGTGGGACTCGCCATGGGCACGGCGCTGATTGCCAACCGTGCGCTGGAGCGGCGTGCGGCGGAACTGGAGACCCTGGTCTCGTTCCAGTCCGACATGTTGCTCGGCGTCGATCCCCATCACACCGGCCAGGTGCTGCAGGAATCACTCAGGTCGGCCCTGGTCGATCCCGACGATCCCGAATGGCAGGCGTACCTGGCGCGCCCGAGCTACACCGATATCGCCCTCGACATGCTCGACGCGGCTCTGCTCACGCCTTCGCTCGAGGAAGCGCGCAGGCGTTTCGCGGACCAGCCCACGGTACTCGCGACGCTGCTGCAATCGCTGGCCTACAGCTACCGCGAGCTGGGCCGGCTGGAACAGGCGGTTGAGCCCCAGGCCGAAGCGGTCGCCTTGCGTCGCCTTCATCTTGGCGAGGGCGACACCCTTCATCTCATGTCGCTGCGCGAGCAACTGAAACTGGTACGGCGCCGCTTCAGCGAGGGCGGCGAGGCCATGCATCGCAATGCGCTGGAACTGCATGTCCGGCATCTGGGTCACCAGCACCTGGACACCGCCCGCGCCCAGGGCGGCCTGGCGCAGTGGTTGCAATCGGAGCGCCGCCACGAGGAGGCGGAGAGCCTGTTGCGCGATGCGCTGGAGCGTATCGAGCGCAGTCTCGGCGCCGAGCATCGCGACGCCGTGGCCGTGCGTGCGAATCTGGCGAAGACGGTCTCCGACCAGCACCGCTTCGCCGAGGCCGAGCCGCTGTATGGGGAGGTCATCGCACAGGCGGAACGGGTGTTCGGACCCACCCACGACTTCACCCTGAGCATGCGCAACAACCTCGCATTCACGCTGCGCAACCTGGGGCGCCTCGACGAAGCGGCGGCGCTGTACCAGGCGGTCTACGAGACCCGCCGCGAGCGGCTTGGCGAGCTGCACATGGACACCCTGATCTCGCTCAACAACTTCAGTGCCGTGACCCGCGCGCGCGGCGACCTGGACAGCGCCGAGGGCCTGGCGCGGCGCGCCTGGCAGGGCATGCGGTCGGCGCTCGGCGAAAACCATCGCCACGCGTTGCAGCTCCAGTTCAACCTGGGCGGCATCCTCACCGAGCTCGACCGCGACCGCGATGCCGAACCACTGCTGGCAGAGGCCCTGGTGGCCTGGAACGAAGGTGGGCATCCAGCGAATTCCGGGCTGGTGTCTGCGCTGATACACCTGGCGCGCATGCGCCGCGAGCGTGACGACACCGACGCCGCCGAGGGCTTCCTGCTCACCGCATGGGAACGCGCCCAGACCTTGCCGGAGCCGGTACAGCGTGCGCGTGTGGCACGGGAACTGGCCGCGCATTACGGCGAGGATGGCGAGGACGGCCAGCGCTGGGCCGTCGAGGCCGCCGCGCTGGCCGCGCCTGCCGATTTGCCCTAGCCTTCGAAGCCGTCCTTGAAGATGTCCGCAAGGCCCGGGCACAGGGCCTTGCCCTTGGCCAGCAGGCGGGCGCTCAGGGCAAATCCGACCCCCTTCAAGGGCTCTTCGCCGCCGCTGCGCGGGCTCAGACTGGATCGCAGCTGGAAGCGGCCGTTGGCGCTTGCTGAAGCGACTGGCTGCAAGGTCTGGCCGCGCACCTCGAAGCGCGACGGCTCGGGCGCGACCTGCGGCTGCGCCGCAAGCGGCGCCGAGGCCAACGACATCAGCAGAAACCAGGCGGGCATGTCAGCGTGCTCCGCCGGCGACGGCGGGCGCCACCAGCTCGCGCAGCAAGGCGAGTTCTTCGCGCAGGGCGGCCAGTTCGGCCTGCTGACGTGTCTCCAGCACAGTCAGCCGCGCTGCCAGGGCATGGTTGTCCTGACGCAGTTCGGCGTTCTCCGACTCCAGCCTGGCATTCAGGCCCTGGACTGCGGCCAGCGCCACGCCGATGCCGTCAATGGTGACGATATGCCGGTCGTCGTCGCCGTTCAGGCCGAAGGCGGCATGGAAATCCTGCGCCATCGGGCCGATGTGGCGGCGGCCCTCGGGGTCGGCCTTCCAGCGCCAGAAGTACATCGGCATGTCCACCACCCGCGCCAGCACCATGCCGGCATCGAGGCTGACGATGTCGGTCTTGCTGGCACGGTCGCTGAGTGAGGTCCAGCTGCTGGTCCCTGCGTCCAGACGCGTGCCTGCCGTCGGGTTGCCGGTGCTCGCGTCGACGGCCGACACCATCCTGAAACCGCCGGTTGCGCGTGCCTGGAAGCTGTTGCTGCCGATCGCAACGAAGTCGTGATTGTTGCCGTCGGCCCACACGAACACGCCGCTGTTCGCCAAAGCGTCGTGCTGCAGGGTGCAAGGACCGTCGGCGGTTCCCAACGGCACCGCAACCTTGGCACGGCGTCCTGCCACCCAGTTGTAGTCGCCAGCCGCGCAGTTGCCGCTGCCGCCGCCCACCGTCGAGTACTGACCGCGGGTCTGGTTGTCGAAGCCGCCGGCGATGACATTGCCGAAGCCACGCGCGCGGTTGCTGCTGCCGCCGCCGACGGTGGCGTTGGTGTTGGTGGCCTGGTTCGAGAATCCGCCCCCAATGCTTGCGTTGATGCCCGAGGCGAGGTTGCCGTTGCCGCCGCCGATACTGGCCGCCGTGCCGCTGGCCTGGTTGCTGCGGCCGCCTGCGATGGTGGCATCGTCGGCGCTGGCGCGGTTGGTCAGGCCGCCGCCGATGGTACTGGTCAAGGCACTGGCGATGTTATCGAAGCCACCGCCGACAGTACTGGTCTGGCCGGTGGCGCGATTGCTCGCGCCGCCCCCGATGGTGGCATCGACCACCACCCCGGTCAGGTTGCCGCGCCCGCCGCCGATGGTGTTGTAGGCGCCCGGAGCAAGGTTGTCCTCGCCACCGCCGATGGTGCTGAGAAGACCCGATACCGAGTTGCCCCTTCCTCCGGAGATGGTGCCGTAACTGCTGGACACGGCATTCGGTTGCGTGTTGGTGCCGCCACCGCCGATGGTGGCGCCGGCCACCTCGGTCATGCTGTTGCTGGGGTGACCGCCAAGCAGCCTCGGGCTCGTGACATGCGGTTCGATACGCAATGCACGCTGGTTGTTCACCCTGAGCACCAGGGCCTGACTGTCGCTGGTGCCGAGGAAGTTGGACGCGGCGCTGGTGCCGGCGTTGCCGGCCAGTTCCCAGGCCGCCGGGCACAGCGCGCCCTTGAGTGCGACCGAAGCCTTGTCCGGCAGGAGCCAGTAGTCGCCGTCGTCCTCCGCCTTCACCGCGACCTCGATCCAGCCCGACTGCAACTGCGCCGGCAGCTCGCCGACATCGAGCGCCACGGCGAACTCGCCGCCGCTGACCTGAACGCCGTGCAGCTCCACCGGCGCTGCCAGCGGATGCATGCCGGCGCGGTCGACGAAGAGCTGCACGCGCAGGTCGTAGCGACCCTCGGCCGGCGCGCCGCCGTCGTCGAGTTGGCCGCGATAGGTAAACTGCTGACCGAATGCTGCGTCCGCGAGAAGCGCGCAGGTCATGGCCAGGGCCAGCGGGATGAGCTTGGTCATCGGAGGTCACCAGCAGCGATGCCGCGTCGCACTGCGCGACGCCGTCTCCCCCTTCATCGCGGTACAGCCGCTGGACAGGACACGGACGTCTGTACCGGCAGCGACGCGCGCCGGGACCCCACCGCGGCGCCGGCCCAACCGGCCGCCACGCTGGGCCGATCCGTGCCGTGACGACCTGGGCCAATGTCCGCTTCTGCGCGTGCCGGTACAAGACGCGTCCCGGCGCTGAGGTCGCCTTCGTCTATTCGAAACCGTCCGCGAAGATGGCGGCTGGCACCGTGCAGCCCGAGCCCTTGGCCACCAGTTGCGACTGCAACCGCAGGCCCAGTGCCTCCATCTCTGCTGCGCCCCCGTAGCGGACAAACTGAGCGCGCAGACGGTAGCGATCATCGGCCACCGTTGCTTCAGGCTCGACTCGTGCCTCACGCATTGCAAAGCGCGAGGGTTGCTCGGGACTGTCGGCGTCGCGCGCATGCGCACTCGCGGCGCACGCAAGCAGACCCGCCAATGTGGCGGCCACCAGAGCGCGCACCTCAGCGCCCTCCGTCGGCGACCGCCGGCGCCACCAGCTCGCGCAGCAGGGCCAGTTCGGCACGCAGCTCTGCCAGCGACCGGGATTGGTCGGCATCGATCGTGGACATGCGTTCACTCAGCCGGGCGTTCTCGGCCTGCAGTGCGGCTAGCGTCGCAGCCTGTTCGTCGTACCGGGCAGCCAGAGTCTGCACTGCCACCGCAAGCAGTGCGCTGAGGCGATCGTACTTTACGCCCTCGACCTCGCCCGCTTCGTTCCTGGTGACCAGGCGCGGATCGATGGCGGCGACCTCCTCGGCGACGAAGCCGATGTCCGATTCGCCCGACGCGCTCCAGACGTAGCTCACCGCGCGCAGGCGCTCGACGATATCGATGCCCGAGTCAAGATCGGCAATATCGGACTTGTAGCGCGCGCTGGAAGAGCAACTGGCGATCTGGTTGACGGCGTTTCTGCAAAGCGTCGTGGCGCCGGCGCTGCCCAGGGTATCAAGGCGAAGCGTGCCGTTGACGCGCAGAAGATTGTCCTGGGGATTGTTGATGGAGTCGGCGGTGAACACGACGCCTCCGGAGGCGCGCACCAGGAAGCGGTTGGGGCCGCCGCTGACGTAGTCGGCGTTCTGGTTGTCCGCCCAGATGAAGGTGCCGGCGTCGCCGGTCGTGGTGCCGGTTCCGCCGATGCCGGCACAGCCCTGCCCAGGCTCGCCGGCATTGGTGCCGGGACGCACCTTGGCGCGGTTGCCGCCCGCCCAGGAATTGGTGCCACCCGCGCAGTTGCCGGAGCCGCCAGTGATCGAACTATCGTTGCCGCTGGCGCTGTTGTTGACACCGCCGAGCACCGCGCCACGCATGCCGCTGGCGGTGTTGGCCTGTCCGCCGGCGATGACGCTCAGGGAGCCGCTGGCAACACCGTCATTGCCGGCGCCGAGGAACGCGCTCGAGCCGCTCACGAGGTTGCCGATTCCGCCCAGTGCGGCAGCGTGCCCGCCCGACACCAGATTGTTCAAACCGCCGCCTGCCACGCTACGTGCGCCGCTGGCGGTGTTGGTCTGGCCGCCGAGCACGCTGCTCTCGCTGGCCGAAGCGATGTTGCCCCTGCCGCCCGCCACCGTGCTGTGGCGTCCGCTGGCGACGTTGTCGCGCCCGCCGCCGACGGTGGCGTTGGAGGCATCGATCAGCGTGCCGCCGTCGTTGCCGGCTCGATTGTTGAAGCCGCCGCCGACCACGCCGTAGTGGTCGGTGATGCGGTTGCGCGAGACGCCGGTGAAGTCGGGATCGGTCGCCCCCGGCGCGACGCCGCCGCCCGAGATGGTGGCGCCACGCACGCCGGCGGTCAGCAGATTGCCGTGGCTGCCGCCGATGGTGTTGATGGTCAGCGGCAGCCCGTTCCAGAAGTTCGGACTGGGCTCGATGCGGAAGCCGCGACCGTTGCGCACACGCAGCTCGATCGGCTGATCGTTGGTGGTGCCCAGGAAATTCGTCGCCGGGTTGGTGCCGGCATTACCTGTAAGCTCCCAACTCGGCGGACACAGCGCACCCTTGGGCGCAACCACCTGGCGCCCCGGCAGCGCCCACCAGCCGCCTTCGCCCTCGGCGCGCACCTCGACCTCGAGCCAGGCCTGGTCGAGATGGCCCGGTATGGCATCAGCATCCAGCGCCGCGGCGAACTGGCCGGCATTCAGCACCACGCCCTCGACCAGCGCCGCCGCACCGGCCGGAATCGGCGTGGTGGCGTCGGCGTAAGGCGTCAGCCGGAAGTCGTAGCGCCCCTCGGCCGGCGCCGCGCCGTCTTCCAGATAGCCGCGGTAGGTGAAGCTGCCCGCCTGCGCGACGCCGGCAAGACTCAGAAGGACGGCCCCTGCGGCGGCCAACGGGATTCGTACAGACATGATCTCGGCTCCGTTCAACTCGGTGGATGGACAAACGGCAGCCACGCACCGGCCTGCCGCTCTCCGGGTTGAAAACACCGCGCGGTGGGAAAAGCGGACACGGAGCCGGCGCTGCGCTTCGGTTGACAGGTCAGGTACGGATACCCCCCGGATCTGGCAGAAGGCGCGACGCAGCATGTCTTGCAACAGGCCGAGCTGTCGACGGAGAACGCGGCGTAGCAAGATGGCGCGGCTTGTCCTGAGCCTGTCGAAGGGCTGGAACGACGGATTCCTTGTGGTTTCGAGCCGAAGCAGGCGCCGTTCATCAGGGTGCCGTGGCCCCAGGGTCGACCGAGAAATCAATGGGGCAGATGACGGTTCCGACAGGCAGATCGCCGATATTCCATGTCAGGATCTGGCCGTCCGGTGGTCCCGCGCCGCTCTGCGTCAGCCCATTCGGAGTGCTGCCAGTCCCGCGAACCGGACATTTCAATTGATCGTATAATCCGGTCATGAAGGAAGAGCGCTCCGCACTCCCATCGAAATCCGGGCATGACCCATCGCTGGTCCGGTGGTTTGCCGCGCTCACACCCGATCAGCGACTGGCCGAGCTGGAAACACGCGTGGTGTTCCTCCAATCCCTGAGGGCAGACCATGACGCCCAGCTTTCGCGAGATCCTGGAAGTCCTCAACCGACACGAGGTTGAGTACATGGTGGTCGGCGGGGTGGCCGCCGTCATCCACGGAGCCCCGACCACCACCTTTGATCTCGACACCCTGGTCAGGCTCACCGATGCCAATGCCGAACGCCTGGCCCGGGCCCTTTCTCAACTCGAGGCCCGCTTTCGCGAGCACCAGACAATCATTCGGCCCACCGTCGAGGACATTCTTGCCGGTGGTCACCTGCTGTTGATGACGCGGGCCGGGCCGCTGGACGTTCTCGGCTTCATCGGCGAGCAGCAGCGTTACGAGGATTTGCTGGGCGTGTCTTCGGAAATCAACATGCGCATGGGGTCGCTGAGGGTGCTGGACCTGGAGGCGCTGATTGCCGAAAAGAAGCGCATGGGACGCGCCAAGGACATAGCAGCCGTCGAGTTGCTTGAAGAAGTGCTGCGCCAACGCACTCGGTGAAGGGGCCGATGCGCGTCGCGCAGGCGGGTTTGCCTTGGTCCTGTTCGATCAGCAGGTGATTGCAGGGTTTGGCAAAGGTTGCACTGTGGAGTGTTGCACCTTCCTTCGCCCATGCCTCCGGGTAGATCTTCCGCCAGTCGGGATACACGAAGAGGTCGGCACCACAGACACCCTCGTAGGGAATGTGGATGTGCCCGCGCATCCTTTCCTCTAGCGTCTTGCGCTTGAACCATATGTCCGGGACACCGAATGCACATCTGGCCGGCGCGCCATCGCCAGGATGAGGTCGCGCAGTTCGTCGGGAAGTTTGGGTCGGTTCATGGCCGGATACTGGTGCAAGAAGGAGTCGCGATTGAAGCCAGGCCCTGTCTCAGCTGGAGAGACTCGTCCAGTGAGGTGTCTCGTTCAGGCTCCCGCGCAGCACGACGACTTGGTCGAACGGGAACGCCGGGAAGGCTACTCGTCTGCGACAGAGAAGCCGGACGAAGAATCGACACGGGGCGCATGTCGACCGGGGCGTTCGCGCATAGAACATCCCAACCCAAGTGCGTTCGGATCCGGAATCTTCCAGGATCATCCGACGGCACCTTCTCCTTCAAAGGGCTCATCGCCAGATGGAAGCAATCTCCGACTGCCGGTTGCTGCGATTGGCGTCGAATGGGCGCGCTCCCCCGGTCCCCAGCTGACCATGCCCGTTGTTTCGTCTTTCCATCCAGGCCATCTTGCGGTACTGCCAGGGAGTGGCGGGCCGTGCAGGTTAGACTGTTGGCTGCATACGATTTGCAGGGCGCGAAATCTTGGGGGCGGCTGGAGGTATGAGAGCTGAGTGAATCAGCTCACTGCAATGTCATGTCGATGGATGGGTAGTCGTTGGCCGTCGAGGCTTGACCACATCTTGGTCCGAGTAACGCAGATGTCCGAAATCCAGCAGGAAATCACTGCGCTTCTCGGCGCCTGGCGCTCCGGCGACAGTGCGGCGGAGAATGAGCTGATGGCGCTTCTTTATCCGCGCGTGCTGGCGATGGCTGGTCGTCACCTTGATCGTCTGTCCGGACCGATCACGCTTCAGGCTGGCGACCTCGCCAATGAGGCTTTCATCAAGCTGTTCGGGCAGCGCGAACCTCGCTGGCAGAACCGACAACATTTCCTCGCTATTGCCGCACGCGTCGTGCGTCGGGTTGTGCTCGACCACCTGAAGGGCAGGTCGTGCGACAAGCGCGGCGGAGGTGCCCTGCGTATCACCCTGGACCGGGTCGCCGAGAACGCCGCGTCGCCAGGCGTCGAGCCTGCGGATGCCTTGAACCTGGAGTCGGCGCTGGCGGAGCTCGAGCGCGAGGACCCCGAGTCCGTGCGACTGATCGAGTTGCGCTATTTCGCCGGACTCTCGGTGGAAGAGGCCGCCGATGTGCTCGGCGTTTCGGTGTCTACCGCGGTCCGCAACTGGCGCGCCGCGCGTGCATGGCTGCATGCGCGGCTGCGCTGAGCTGCGCCGATCGATCAGGCGCACGCTCGTCGACAGACCGCCTGGGCGGGGAAGGTCGCCGCCCGGCTATGGGAGCCTGGGCGGGTTCTGCAGCCCAGGCTCCTGGGTAGTGCTTCAGTCCCAGTCGTATGGGTCAAACAGGTACAGATATCCTTTTCGATTGTCCAACGTGGCGACGTTGCCGGTGACGCCCAGGCGCCCGAAGCTGAGGCGTAGCGGTTCGCCGATTCTGGGCGCCTGCATGACAACCTGAGCCGGGAGTCCGTCCTCAGCCACTGCGCAGTCATCATCGTGATCGTTATCGGAATCGACGCTGGCCACGCTCAGGCGGAGTCCTGGACGATCTGCGCGCGGTCCCCCCCGACTCCAGTGTCCAAGGATGCGCGTGCAGGGATCGACCGCGCCGAGCGTGGTCTCCTGTACCAGCTCGGAGTGGATGCCTGAGTCGTGCATCTTCAGGTGTCGCATTCTGATGCGCGGCTGCCCGCTCTCGTGGTGGTTCACTTCGACCTGGAATATTCGGTCGATATTCTGCGTGGCGTCGAAGGTCTCAAGCTCGAATACGCTGAACCAGACGTCGGGATCCCGAGTGACGAGGTTTTGGACATCGATGATGAAGTTCACCAGGTACTCGTCGCCTTCGGGGGCGATGTCGATCGTCAAGACGTGGGGTGCGGGTGCCAATTCATTCGGCCCGATCTCGATGAAGCAGCCGCGGTCGCCGAGATTTGACGGAGGCTGAAGGTCGAATTCGCAGACGGGGAGGGCACCTGCCGGGGTAGGGGATAGCGCGAGGCCCAGGAGGGTGGCGGGTAGGCAGATGGAACGCATGTCAGTCTCCAGCTTCGCCGGTGGCGGTGTCTATGAGGGTGGAATCGTGCGCGAGCGTCGCTTCCAGTCGGCGCCGTGCGGTGAGCGTCCCTGGGGCGCCTTCGTCGGCGTCGGCCTCGAACTGCGCGACCGCCTGCCCGAGCAAGGTGGCGGCCTCCTCAAAATGTCCGAGGAGACGCAGTGATTCGCCGAGTTCGCTGAGGATGAACGTCGTTCTGCGCGTATGGCCGACACCACGCGACAGCTCAATGCGGTGGGCCACCTCCAGCAGGGGACGTGCCTCCTGCGGGCGCGCGAGTGCATTCAGGGCGGCTGCGAGCCCGAGCTGGAAGACCGGAAGGTTTCCGCCCGAGCCCGAGATCTCGGCCGCTTCCACGGCAGCGCGGAAATGCGGCTCGGCGGCTTCGGGATCGAGCAGACTGTCGTAAAGGATACGACCAAGGTTGTAGTGGGCCATCGCCGCCATGGCACTGTGTTCGCCGTGATACCGATGAATCAGTTCCAGCGCGCGTGTCATCGCCTCGGTGGCCTCGCGATCGCGACCGGCGGCGGCCAGTGTGTTGCTGAGCGAGCCCCAGGCGCGCCCGACAATCGGATGGTCGTTGCCGTACACCGCTCGGTAGACTTCAAGACTCTCCTCGACCATCGCCAGCGCATCCTCCGTGTGGCCAAGCGCGCGCTCGACCGAGCCCAGCCCGGCGAGCGTCTCGGCGACGGCCGGATGGGCCTTTGGAAGTACGCGGCGCTGATCATCGAGCGCCTGCCTGTAGAGTGCCCGCGACTCCTCATGCTTTCTCATGTTGCGCAGATGGCGCGCAAGCCGGGCCTTGGCCGATGCGACAACCGCGGCATCGGCGCCCTGCGCCATGATTGAGGCCAGAACTTCGCGGTATAGCGCTTCGGCCTCGTCCGAGCGATCGAGATTGGCGAGAATCGGCGCCATCGTCGCGCGCGCATCGTTGTCGTCGCGAAGCTGACGTGCGAATTCGGCCTGCTCAAGCGCGGCCTCGAAACGGCCGCTGACGTTGAGAATATCGGCGAGCAGGCGATGAGCGCCCGCGCGTTCCTCATCATTTCGCGCAGCGGCGGCGGCGCGCATCGCCACGTCCTCGGCTTCCTGCGATCGGCCGAGCCCGAGATAGGCGCGCGCCATGGTGCCCAGTATCCGCGAACGCACCGTATCGCCTGCATCGGGTTTGGTTTCCAGACGCAGCATCGCCTGGTCGAGAATCTGGCGTGCGCTGATCTGGTCGCCGAGGGTTCGTGTCGGGTCGGCCATGGAGAAGGTATCGATCAGGAACGCACCGATCTGCTCGGCGTTGGCGCGCTCGCTGACGGCGACGTCGCGCTCCGCGGCAACGCGCTGCGCCTGCAGCACGGCCATGGCGGCGACGATGAGCACGGCCGCCGTCGCCGTGGCGGTCAGGGCGAGCGGCCAGAAGTTTCGGCGCACAAACTTGCCGACCCGATAGGCGATCGAATCGGGTCTCGCCACGAGCGGTCTTGCTTCGAGATGGCGGTCGATATCCTCAATCAGGGCATCGACGCTCGGGTAGCGCCGCGACGGCTCCTTGGCCAGCGCGCGCAGCACCAGGACGTCGAGATCGCCGCGCAGCCGCGTGACCAGGCCTTGCCCCGATTGCAGCCCGCGATTGCGGGCCATTTCCTGGCGAAGCTCGGGAGGCAGCGCTGCGACCTGCTCGCTGGGCCGCAGCGGCGGCTGGTGCAGGATGGCTGCCTCGATCTCGGCGATGCGCGTGGTCGCGAACAGGAGAGGCGGAACTGCGCACAGCGCCTCGTACAACAGCGCGCCGAGCGAGTAGGTGTCGCAAGCGGTGGTGACCGGGCCGCCGGTCAGCAGTTCCGGAGCCGTGCAATGCGGCGAGAAGAACCGGTTGTGCGTGCCGGTTTCTTCGGTCGCGGCCACGGCTTCTGCATCGAGCGCCTTGGCAATGCCGAAGTCGAGAAGTCTGGGGCGGCCGTCGCGATCGACCATCACGTTCGACGGCTTGACGTCGCGATGCACCACAAGCGAACGGTGCGCGTGCGCAACCGCGGTGCAAACCTCCCGCACCAGCCGCAGGCGTTGCCCGAGGTCCAGTCTCAGCCGATCGCAGTATTGAAGCAGTGGTTCGCCATCGACGTACTCCATGGCGTAGTAAGGCAGTCCATCGATGCTGCCGGCGTCGATCAGCCTCGCGATCGCCGGGTGTTCGAGTCGGGCCAGCAGCTGGCGTTCGAGTTGGAATCTCCGAACGCCGTCCGCGCCAAAGCCCCCGCTGCGGACCAGCTTGAGCGCCACCCGCTGCACGGTGCCATCCTGTTCGCGCTCGGCCAGGTAAACCACGCCCATGCCGCCGCGCCCGAGCAGTCGCAGGATCCGGTAGGCGCCGAGTCGCGCGCCTTCCAAACGGCGGTCGGCAGCATCCTCGACGGCATCGTGAGCCTTTGCCACCGGATGTTCGGGCGATTGCGCCAGTTCGGCATCGGCCGTGAGCATCGACTCGACCAGCGCGCGAACGTCGGGATCGATCTCAGGATCGTCCAGAGCGAGGGCGCGCTGCTCCGGCGCGGCCTCGACCACGCTGAGGAAGATCTGCTTCGCCGCTCGCCAGGTGCCGCCGCTCATCCCCTTTCTACCGCCTTGTCGACTGGCGTACGCCAGGCTTCTGACGTCACCTGTCGTGATCGTTCCGGCCGTGCTCGGAGGGCCCGGAGGATAACTGAATTGTTGGCAAGGAATCGCTCCGGCTCTCCACGCAGCGAGATGAGTGTGTTCGCCTGAATGGTGCTCGATAGACGGCGCGAGAGCCCAGATCCGACAGGTGTGGCTCCGGGCTCTCGCTTCCAATTCTTCCAAACGTCGGAATCAGACGACTTCTCCCGCACAGTGAATGAAGTCGGCGACCATCGATCGCCCCGAGAATCTGCGGATTGACGCCACCGAAACGCGTTCGTTGGTGTGCGAGACGGTTCACTTTCTCCTGTGTTTTGGTTGCATCATTCGCTGATGCAGCCAATTCCGCTGGCGAGACTGCCACTCCATGAACTTCACCGGAAGGGGTAGCTCCTGCCCGGGAAATGGACTATGCGTATCGGATCGCCCCGCGTGGACGCGATAGAGCCTCAATAGTGCTCTGAGCGCAGACAAGTGATCTTTGGCTGCATCCTGGTCCCCTACCAGCTCCGCCGACATGGCTTTTCTCGACTCCGCCAGGGCGCCGAAGTAGAAGTCCAGTTTCGTTGCTGCTCGCATCCTCGGCAACTGCGCGGGTTCGCGCTGAATGTCGATAGCGGATCTTTGAGCCAGGGATGTCGTCGAGAACCACTTGAGCACATCCTCAATGGCAGCTTCACGCGTGGGGCCGGATGCTATGACGTCGATCACATCACCTGAGGGATCCGGTGTGACAATGTCGATCCAGTCATGGAATTGAGCCACGGGTCCGTCTTTGCCGTTGTCGCCGACCGAACAGGCCTTCTGGTTGCTCGCGAACTGTGCGGCGCCGGTTTCCTGGCCACGATCCACGCAGTTGCCACGCTGTGTGGTCATTCCCGTTGGGTCGGTGAACGTGATGGGATTGTTGCGCGCGTACGCGTAGAGGTTCCATCCGTCGCGTGCCGGATCGGGGGTGAAGAACCGTCCCCAGGTGCTGAAGTACTGTCGCGCGCCCATACTGTTGGTCAGTCCGTTGGGGTCGCGCTCGTAGCCCGCCCAATGGTGAGTATCCAATTCAAGGGTGTCGGCGATCGGACGGCCGTATGGGCTGAAGCTGCGCTCTCCGGCGATCTGACCGTTGACCGCATTGCGCGACAGCCGGATGCTACCGAGGTGGTCGCTGTGATGATGCAAGGGTGTGTTCGATCCCAGGTCCTTGCTGCCGACCAGCGTGCCACCGGCATAGACGAGATCCTCGGTCGCAGTGATGCCTTCATTGATGCCTTCGAACCTGCGTAACGTGCGGCCATCGAGATCCCGCAGCGTCCAGAAGTACCCGCCGTTCTGGCCGCTGGGCAACAGGGCGATGCCGCCGACCCGCTGACCATCCGGTCCGTACCAGTACAGCCAGCAGCTTCCTGTTGGATTGCTGAGAATGCAAGGGTTTGCGGTGCCGGACTCGTGCACCATCGATTCCTGCTGCCCAAAGACGTCGTAACTGAACCGGTAGGCGCCTACGCGATCGAGCTGACCCGAAGCGTCATAGCCCATATCCGCGGCCTGCAAGCGGTTCGTCGCCGGATTGAACTGGAAGGTATCCGGTGTTGCCGCAGTCATGTTGTCCTGCAGGTCGTATGCGAACGACTGCGATGCTCCCCAGAAGCCGGCAACGAAGGACTTGCCCAGGCGGCTGTTGTAGTCGTAGACGAAGCGCGTTGTGCCTATCTGGGTGATGTTGTCGGCGCCATCGTAGGCATAGTTGCCCAGGTTCAGCAGACCACTCGTGCCTGGGTTGGTGGACGAGGCGCTGGCAAGATTGATCGATGCCAGGCGCGGCAGGTGATTGGGTCCCATGCCGAACCAGTCGGTTCGCCCGACAGGTCCGTGGTGGGTGATCCGACGCAGCTGACCGTTGCTGTGGTAGCCAAGCGTCGCGCCAAGATTGTCGGCAGTGGACAGGGCCAGAGGCCTACTGCCGAAGCCATACTGGACATCGACCGCGCGCACCGGTCCGGCATCGAAACAGTTGTTGGTGCAGCGCGGATAGACAGTGCGGCTGAGACGGCCGGCGAAGTCGGACGACCACGACTGCTCAAACTGCGCCATCAGGAACTCGCTGCCGTTGGGCCGTACGTGATGCACCTGCACCTGGCGAAGCGATGGGTTGCCGTTGAACTGGTACTGATGGGTGAAGGTGACCCTGCGATCGCCGTACAGGCTGGCTCCGCCGGGAAATTCGCCGGCGCCTCCGGAGTTGCTGCGGGTCACGTAGTTGTGGCGCCGCGCACTGACCAGACGCCCGTTGGCGACGCCCGAGGTTCCATACACGAACGATGCATAGGGCTTCGGCTGCGGCGCACTGCCGTCGGTGATCCGGGTCAGTCGTCCGCTGTTGTCGTACTCAAATCCTACCGCGGTTCCACCGTCGCTGCTGAAGCCGGGACTGCCGAGTGCGTTGTACCTTGACAGCATCCTGCAGCCTGCCCCGGGTGACGTGCATGGGGCATTGCCACCACCGAGTTCGGGCAGTCGCTCGTAGGTCATCAGGCCGCGACCGTCATATCCCCACATGCGGGTCTGTCCCGCGCGCGTCGCCGAAAGTCGCCGGCCAAGCGCGTCGTGGCCGAAGTGGGTCACCTTGCAGATCGTATGCGACTGCGAGCAGTCGGCGATGGCAGGCGACGCGGCCGTCGTCGAGACCGGCTCGCTCACGCGCAGGAGGTTGCCGTAGCGATCATGGATCGATGTGGTCTTGGAGCGGCGCGTGCCGACACTCTGGGGATTCTCGGTGACTCCAATCGACGTCGTGACGTCGACCCGCCGGATGCCGCCATAGTCGTAGCGGATGGAATGTCCATCGGGCTTGACGACATCCAGTGGCCTGCCAAAGACATCGTAGGTTCGGCTCGTGCCGAGCGAGGGATTGAAGCTGGTGGTCAGCTGCGGCGTTGTCTCGAACCGGATTCGGCCGTCGGGCGTATAGCCCATATCGACCCGAAGGCTTCCGGACTCCGGATGCAGGGTCTCCGTGCGAACAGTCCGCCCAAGTACGTCAAGAATGCTGGTGATGCGTTGCAGCGTGGTCGCGCCCTTGTGGCTGCGTGCAATGACGATAGGGCGGTCAAGCGGGCCCGACCAGCCGGGCGGAGCAGGGTAGCCGGGCAGGTAATAAGTGAACTCATCGTCGGGCCCTACGTCGATTCGAGAGAAGCCTGGTCCGCCCAGACGAGTCTTGCGCGTCGGTCGGCCCATCGGATCGTAGGTGGTCTCGGTGACCAGGGTGCCCGAGCCGTCGCGTTCTGCCGTGACAAGGCCGCTGTTCAAGTCGATGCCGATCGCACCGGTGCGACTGCGACGATTGATGAGGAAATCGGTACTTCCGTTCACACGGCTGCTCAAGAGGACACCGTGCGCATATTCATGGTCCAGCCGGAAGGCCGGCGCTGACTGCTCGAACGCGTACCCGCAGCCTTGTCCGTTGCTGACTGCAGGGAGCTGGGTGAGATCACCACCATAGAAGCGTGAATGCACCGGCAGACCCGGATTCGTATTCGCATAGTCGTACACCTGGACGAGGTCGACGGAGGATTCGACGTTCGGATTCTTGCGCAACCGCTTGCGGTGAAGCTGCGTGGAGTTGGCCAGGTAACAGGCATGCTGCTGCTGTATGAGCCGCGGGTTACCCGACGCATCGTACTCACCGACCCGGTGCACGGTCAGATTGTCCAGGGTCCATGCGTGATGTGCCGGGTAGTTGCTCCAACTGGATGACGGAGAAGGGTTGCCCGTCGGCAGCAGCTCCAGCGTGCCACGATGCTCGTGGTGATCGGCATATTCAAAGACCGTGCGGTCCGGACCGACGTTGCCTGAGCTGTACTGCCATCGATAGCGACCGAAACCGTCGTTGTCGATGAAGTCGTCGCGGGCGATCTTGCCCTGGTTGTCGTCGAAGCGGGTGACTGCGGTATACGTCTGCGCCAGGCCGGCGACTATGGGGTCGTGTCCGAGGTCACCGATCTCATAGGGTGTACATCTAACTGCACAGCTACGCGGATACTCGCGAATGCCTTCCCGTTGGATGTAATGCGAGCGGCGCAGCGTGCATGTGCCCGCCATCGCCTTGGGATCGTGCGTCTGGCCCGGTCCGGGGGGCTGCTGGAATGGGCAGTCGTAGATGCGGCTGCTGAGGAAGGTCTTCGAAGCTGCATGGTGCTCATTGCGTGTGAAAGGCTGGCCGAAATCCTCGCCCTTCCAACCCCAGGTGCGCGCCTGCCTTTCAGTCCAGTGGGTTCCGTTCCAGGCATCGTCGGTGATGTAGCTCGGAAACGGCCAGATCGAGTGATAGTGCAGGGTGAGGCGTGCGGCGCCTTGTTCATACGCTTCGAATACGCCGGTGACCAGTTCGGCGTTCGGGGTTGTCCAGACGCCATCGTTGGTGCAGTAGCCGGTGGTGAACGTGGAAACCGGAAGCCCCTCGCCGTGGTACTGGCCTCGAAGATAGTGGGTATCCTTGAGCGCTACGCCGGTCGCGTCGCGCACGATTCGTGCCAGAACGGCGCGTTGCGGTTCGCCGGAAATGGGCGAACCCTCGCCTCCGCAGGTGGTCACGGTGGGAAAGCTGATGCTGCCGTATTGCCAGTCGACCCGGCCGCCGTTCGGCAGGCGAATCGTCCCGATCGGCACGCTGGCGCTCGGATTGCCTTGTTGCGTCATGTCGTACGCAAGACCGTCCGGCCGGACAATGCGCTGGAGGACGCTTACGCTCCAGGTTTCAATGTTCGTTCCCTGGTCGTTGATACGCGGGAAGGTGGCATTCCCGTAATGGAAGTCGTACGCAGCCGCGCCACCAAATGCTGTGAGCTCGACGCGCTTGACGCGACCGTGGTACCAGCCAGGCGCGCCCCCAGCGACGGGATCGGGTTCCCAGTGCACCCGCTGAACGCGTCCGTAGCGATCCTGAATCTCCCAGCGGTTCGCGAAGTAGTGGACATCGATCGAATTGAAGGATGCGCTGCCGTTGCCGCGATCGCGAATCGCGCGCAGCCGCCATGGATCCGGGTTGTAGAGCGTGTCCGGCCAGATCGGACGCTTCTCGAAGCGGTGAATGTCGCCGTTCGGAAATTCGAGAAACGCGCACTGCTCGGTGCCGTTACTGCTTGGACATGCGCCGAGTCTGGTGTCGTTCGTCCCCGGCGACCGCAATTGCAAACGCAGGTAGCGGCCATCGCGCGTGTAGAAGACATCGGGGGCTGCTGCTGATTCGTCCCGCAGCGTCGCGTAGAAGTCGACCACCGAGTCGTCGGGGGCGAGATAGCGCCAGCCGCTGGAGGGGAAAAAGGTACCTTCGCCCACGAAGCCGGGTTTTGGTCGACGCTCGCGTTCGATGGCGGACAGTTGGTTGTACTCGCCGTGGTGCGCTGGCGACAGCAGTCGGCCGAGGTGGAGCGACCAACCAAGTCCAGCTGTCGAGCCGGCGTTGGGCATCCTGGCTGCGAACTCGACCGGGTTTGGATCCCAGGGATTCCCGGGAAGCGGGCCGAAGCGCAGTCGAACGTCTTCGACGTTGCTGTTGTAATAGGCGACCAACTGATAGCTGAGATCCCCACCGGCAGGGTACGACGCCCCGATTGGAATGCTGAGCTGAAGGCTGCCATTAAAAAGGTTGACGGCGTCGATGTCGTCGAAGTCGGATCTGAACGCTTCGCTACCAAGGCCGCGCGCCATTCTGGCGCCGAAGGGATCATTGACCCGATCCTCGACCGCCTGGCAGTAGAAGGGGACCAGCAGGAGAATCAAGGGGAGCGCGATCTTGGATACGGAAAGGTGGCCCCGGATGTTGGTCGATGGCATGGCGGTTAACCCTGAGAGTGACCGGGCTGGCCGTCGATGCGCCCGATTCGGTGTTTCTGGCCTGGATCTGTACGCGAGGAACGATGGCGGCGATGGTCACAACGGCATATCGCCCGCTCAGAACGCGGCCAGGACTTGCATGCGTAGCATCATGGGTGCTGGATCTTTCGCTGGATCTCTGGGTCCGGATTCGCCGTTTGGATCTTCCTGGTGCACCTGCGTCATGCGCTCCAAGGTCGAACCCATGAAGGAAGTCGCCGCCATGGTCCGGCGCCATCTGGAGGGCATCGTAGCCTGGGCGCAGACCCGCCAAACGAACGGCTTCATGGAAGCGCTCAATGGCCTGTTCCAGGTCGCCAAGCGGCGCCCGCGGCTTCCAACGATTCGAAACCATACAAACCGTGATCTTCCTGATTTCCGGAAAGCTCAACTCCTAGGGAACCTCTGAACAAGTCCGCGCGCGCCGCGCCGGAGGCTGCAGGGCTGGC
>DAOMOD010000001.1:68044-69377 GCA_035444205.1 Lysobacteraceae bacterium | reverse complement strand
TGCCGGTGTCGCGCGTGGTGTGTCTCGGCTCGCCGCTGTGCGGCAGCCTGGTGGCGCGTCGTCTGGGTGGCGTGCGCGGCCTGCGCGCCGTGCTCGGCCGATCGCGCCGACTCATGGCGGATGGCCTCGAACGCTGGGACGGCAATGCAGAGGTCGGAGTCATCGCCGGCAGCCGCAGCGTCGGCCTGGGGTTCCTGGCGGGGCGCATCGAGCGCCCGCACGACGGTACGGTTTCGGTGTCGGAAACACGCCTGGCGGGCATCGCCGACCACTGCGTAATCCCGACCACGCACAGCGGTCTGCTGTTCTCCAGGGCAGCGATCGCGCAGACCCTTGCCTTTCTGCAAACCGGAAGATTCGCAGGGGAACCATTTTCCGCGTAGGAGCGGCGAAAGCCGCGATCGCCGGTTGCATCCGAGCCGCCATTCGCGGCTTTCGCCGCTCCTACCCGACGGCGGAGACGCAGTCGCCGTGGACCGATGCGTGCTAGCATTTGGCGGTTTTTCTGCACAGAATCGAGGCATATGGCAGGTCACAGCAAGTGGGCGAACATCCAGCATCGCAAGAACGCCCAGGACGCCAAGCGCGGCAAGATCTTCACCAAGGTCATTCGCGAGATCACCGTGGCCGCGCGCAGCGGCGGCGGCGATCCCGCCACCAACCCGCGCCTGCGCCTGGCCATCGACAAGGGCCTCGCCGCCAACATGCCAAAGGACAATATCGACCGCGCCATCAAGAAGGCCACCGGTGAGCTGGAAGGCGTCAGTTACGAGGAGATCCGCTACGAGGGCTATGCCCCTGGCGGCGTGGCGGTGATCGTCGAGTGCATGACCGACAACCGCAACCGCACCGTGGCCGAGGTACGCCACGCCTTCAGCAAGCTTGGCGGCAACCTGGGCACCGACGGTTCGGTCGCCTACATGTTCCGCAAGCTCGGCGTGTTGAGCTTCGCGCCGGGTGCCGACGAGGAGAAGATCCTGGAGGCGGCGCTGGATGCCGGCGCCGATGACGTAGTCACCTTCGACGAGGACGGATCGGTGGAAGTACTGACCTCACCGGAGACCTTTCAGGCGGTGAAGGACGCACTGGATGCCGCCGGGCTGATTGCCGACCAGGCCGAGATCACCATGCGCGCCGACACCGACATCAGCGTCGAAGGCGATACCGCGCAGACCGTGGCCAAGCTCCTCGACTGGCTGGAGGATCTCGACGACGTGCAGAACGTGTACTCGAATGCGGATCTGCCGGCGGAGGCGTATCAATGAATCGGGACCCGGGACCCGGGTCCCGGCTTCAAACGGATCCAGACCAATGATCCGCATCCTCGGCATCG
>DAOMOD010000001.1:24390-68034 GCA_035444205.1 Lysobacteraceae bacterium | reverse complement strand
GGGACCCGGGACCCGGGACCCGGGACCCGGGACCCGGGACCCGGGGAACCGCTCGCGCGTCGAGAGGCCTACTTGAGCCCACACGAAAAGTCGATCGTCGATCGGCGCGAAGAGGGCCGGAGTTGCCCGCCCATCGGAGCGCTGTTGCGACACCAACGAACGCCCAGTCTCGGGTCCTTTCCCGGGTCCCGGGTCCCGGGTCCCGGGTCCCGGCTTCAAACGGATCCAGACCAATGATCCGCATCCTCGGCATCGACCCCGGCTCGGTGCGCACCGGTGTGGGTGTTGTCGATGCCGATGCCGGTGGACGTTGCACGCATGTCCACCACGAGACGCTGAAGCTCAACGACCGCGAGGATTTCACGCTAAGACTGAAGGCGATCCTCGACGGCCTTTGGAGTCTGATCGATGCCTGGCAGCCGCAGGAGGTCGCCATCGAGCGCGTGTTCCTTGCAAAGAATCCCGATTCCTCGCTGAAGCTGGGGCAGGCGCGCGGCGCGGCGATCTGCGCGGTGGTGTCGCGCGACCTTCCCGTCAACGAGTACACGCCGATGCAGATCAAGAGCGCGGTAGTCGGTCGTGGCGCGGCGGAGAAGACGCAGGTGCAGCACATGGTCGGCGTGCTGCTGAACCTGCGCGGCAAGCTCCAGCCCGACGCCGCCGACGCCCTGGCCGTGGCCATCACCCACGCCCACACGCGCACCCTGGCCGAACGCACCGGCATGCAGGCGGCGGCGCTGCTCCGGCGGCGGCGCGGGCGTTAGGCAAGGCAAAAGCGTTTGAACCGCAGAGGCCGCAGAGAACGCAGAGAAGTGCGATCTAAAGAAACGCAGGCGTGGCGCACTCTGCGATAACGTGCATGGCGCGACGTCTATGGTCGCGACTTGCGCCGCTCCCACGGTTGGTTTGAGGCTTTACTCTGCTTACTCTGCGTACTCTGCGGTGAACGGCTCTTGCTTGGAATTTCCCATGATCGGACGACTCAAAGGCACCCTCATCCACAAGCAGCCGCCGTGGCTGGTGATCGACGTGCATGGCGTCGGCTACGAGCTGGAGGCGCCGATGAGCACCTTCTACGACCTGCCCGCCGTCGGCGCCGAGGTGAGCCTGTTCACCCACCATGCGCAGAAGGAGGACTCGGTCGCCTTGTACGGCTTCCTGCGTGAAGCGGAACGGCGTCTGTTCCGCGACCTGCAGAAGGTGAGTGGCGTCGGCGCCAGGATCGCCCTGGCGGTGCTGTCGGGCGCCAGCGTCGAGGACTTCGCGCGCCTGATCCAGACCGGCGACGTCACCGCGCTGACCCGCATTCCCGGTATCGGCAAGAAGACCGCCGAGCGCATGCTGGTGGAACTGCGCGACCGTGCCTCCGACCTCGGCGCCGGCGCAGTCATCAGCGGCAGCGGTCGTGGCGCGGTACCCCAGGACCCCGTGGCCGAAGCCATAGCGGCCCTGCAGCAACTCGGCTACAAACCCGCCGAGGCGGCGCGCATGGTCGACAAGGCGCGCGAGCAAGGCGATGCAGCGGAGGCGATCATCAAGAAGGCGTTGCAGCAGGCGCTGCGGGCCTGACGGCGGTCGGGAGTCGAAAGTCGGGAGTCGTTTGAAGCCATGGCGACGATGTAAAGGTATGCTTGCGATCGCCATGTTGTCCAACCCGAATGCAACCAAAACGCTACGCACCGGCATGGGTCGAGGCGACTCTACCTTCGCCTTGGCTGTGGGAGGGACGGGAGTCCCGGCGATTGCGGCAGTCAAGGAATACTGCAGTCGGGGCTTGGATCCCTCGCACAAGGAGCGATGCTTTTTCCGGGTCCCGGGTCCCGGGTCCCGGGTCCCGAGTCCCGATTCCCGAGTCCCGATTCCCGAGTCCCGAGTCCCGGCCCCCAGATGACCGACCGCCTCATCTCCCCCACAGCCAGCGCCGACGAAGAGCGCATCGAGGCCTCGATCCGGCCGCGGCGGCTCGATGAGTGCCTGGGTCAGGCGCCTGTACGCGAGCAGCTCGGCATCTATATCGAGGCGGCGCGGCGGCGCGGCGAGGCGCTCGATCATGTACTGATCTTCGGGCCGCCGGGGCTGGGCAAGACCACGCTGTCGCACGTCATCGCCAACGAACTCGGCGTCAACATGCGCCAGACCTCGGGTCCTGTGCTGGAACGCGCAGGCGACCTCGCCGCCCTGCTCACCAACCTGCAACCGCACGATGTGCTGTTCGTCGACGAGATCCATCGCCTGTCGCCGGTAGTCGAGGAAGTGCTGTATCCCGCGATGGAGGATTTCCAGATCGACATCATGATCGGCGAAGGGCCGGCGGCACGCTCGATCAAGCTCGATCTGCCGCCGTTCACCCTGGTCGGCGCCACCACCCGTTCCGGGTTGCTCACGGCGCCACTGCGCGACCGCTTCGGCATCGTGCAGCGGCTGGCCTTCTATTCGTCCGAGGAACTCGCCGCCATCGTGCGTCGTTCGGCGAAGATCCTCGGCATCGCCTGCGATGCCGCCGGCGCGCTGGAAATCGCGCGGCGCTCGCGCGGCACGCCGCGCATCGCCAACCGCCTGCTCAGGCGCGTGCGCGACTGGGCCGAGATTCGCGGCGAGGGCCACATCACGCCGCAGGCGGCAGATGCCGCCATGGCCATGCTGGATGTCGATGCCGAGGGTTTCGATGCGCTGGACCGGCGCCTGCTGCGCCTGATCATCGAGCATTTCGACGGTGGCCCGGTCGGCGTCGAGAGCATGGCCGCAGCGCTGTCGGAGGAACGCGGCACCATCGAGGACGTGGTCGAACCCTTCCTGATCCAGCAGGGCTATCTCATGCGCACCGCGCGCGGCCGCGTGGTGACCGCGCGCGCCTGGCGCCATCTCGGCCTCCATCCGCCGCCCGGGCGGCACGAGGCCGCCGACCTGTTCAGCGACGGTAAGTGAAGGATGATTCAGGCTGACCCCTTTGTCTGGCAGGTACGGGTCTACTGGGAGGATACCGACGGCGGCGGCGTGGTCTACCACGCGGCCTACCTCAAGTTCCTCGAGCGGGCCCGAACCGAACTGCTGCGCGATGCCGGCCTGGTGCAGAGCCGCATGCGCGAGTCGCTGGGCCTGATCTTCGTATTGCGAGGGGTCAAGATGCGCTTTCTCAAGCCCGCCCGTCTGGACGATCTGCTGCAGGTGCAGACCTGGATTGCACGGCGTGGCCGTGCCAGCCTGGATTTCGGCCAGCGCATCCTGCGCGACGGCGAGTTGTTGCTGACCGCGGAAGTGGCCGCAGCCTGCCTCGAAGCCGATACCTTTCGTCCGGCCGCCCTGCCGACCGACCTGTTCCGTTCCGATACCCACAAGACGACGACTACCGGATAGCCGCGCATGAATGGCGAACTCAACATATTCCTGCTGATCCTCGAAGCCAGCATCCCGGTCAAGGCGGTGATGGTCATCCTGCTGCTGGCCTCGGCCGCCTCGTGGGCCATCATCTTTCGCAAGAAGGCCATGCTCGACCGCGCCGAGGCGGCCGCCGACGCCTTTGAGGAGCGCTTCTGGTCCGGCGCCGACCTGGCCGCCCTGTACAAGGAGATCAGCGCCGACGAGGAGCAGGTCAGTGGACTGGACGGCATCTTCGAAGCCGGCTTTCGCGAGTTCTCGCGGCTCAGGCAGAAGCGTGCCATCGACCCGCGCGCACAACTGGAAGGCGCACAGCGCGCCATGCGTGTGGGCCTGTCCCGCGAGGTCGACCGCCTGGAACAGAGCCTGGAGTTCCTCGCCACGGTGGGCTCGACCAGCCCCTACGTCGGCCTGTTCGGCACCGTGTGGGGGATCATGCTGGCCTTCCAGGGTCTGGCCAACGTGAAGGAAGCGACCATCGCCATGGTGGCGCCAGGCATCTCCGAGGCGCTGATTGCCACCGCCATGGGCCTGTTCGCAGCGATTCCGGCAGTGATCGCCTTCAACCGCTATTCGCACAAGGTGGAACGCCTGCACTCGCGTTACGAGGCGTTCAGCGAGGAGTTCTCCACCATCCTGCAACGTCAGGCGCACATCGACTGAGGAATTTCCGATGCCGGTGACGATCAAACACAAGAAGCGTCGGCCGATGGCCGAAATCAATGTCGTCCCCTATATCGACGTCATGCTGGTGCTTCTCATCATTTTCATGGTCACGGCCCCGCTGCTCACCCTGGGCGTCGACATCCAGCTTCCGCAGGCGGAGGCGAAGACGCTGGAGCAGGAAAAGGATCCGGTGCTGGTAGAGATCGACCAGGCCGGACGCCTGTATCTGCGCCTGTCCGGCGAACTGCCCGAGGAGATCGACGCGGTGACGCTCGGCGCACGCATCGGCGCCTTCGTGCGCAACAACCCCAATGTGCCGGTGCTGATCGGCGGCGACGAACGGGTCAGCTACGGCGATATCTACCAGATCATGGTGGTGCTGCAGCAGGCCGGCGTGGCCAAGGTCGGACTGATGAGCCAGCCGGTCGGCGACAGAAGGGGGAATTGACCTGGTCACGACGATGGAAACCTGGCAGGACCACGCTCGCTCGGTCGCCCTGTCGATCGGCGTGCACCTGATCTGCTTCGGTCTGATCGCCATGGGCCTTTGGTGGCAGAAGCAGAGCCGTCCATTGTCGGTGGCCGGCGCGCCGATCGAGGCGGTGCTGTGGACCGGACCGGTGCCCAGCGCGGCGCCTGCCGAAACGCCACCTCCCGCACCGCAACCGCGGGCCACGCCGCCCCCGGCGAAAGCCGAACCGGCGCAACCCCTGCAACGCCCGGATACCGTGGACCGCGAACGTGCCGCCGCGCTGACCCAGCAGCAGAGCCGCGAACGCGCCCAGCGCGAGGAACAGGAGCGACAGCGTCAGCGCCAGATCGAACTGTCCGAACAGGAGCGCCAACGCCAGGCCCGGTCGGAAGCGGCCCGTCGCGCGCTGGAGGAAGACCGCCGCCGCCAGGCGGAGCTGGCGCAGGCACGCAGCGAGCGCGAACGTGCCGAGCGCCAGGCGCGCCTGCAGCAGGAACGTCTGGCCCAACTCGCCGACCTGGAACGGCCAGCGCCGGTCGAGGGCCCGCGCACGGAACCTCGTGCCGACGAACCGGTCGGAAACTTCGGCACCGACACCGGTCTCGCCGCACGCTACATGCTGGCCGTCCAGCAGACGGTCACCCAGAACTGGCTGCGCCCCGACACCACCCGACCCGGACTGCAATGCCGATTGCGTATCATCCAGATTCCCGGTGGCGACGTGATCAGCGTCCAGGTACTGTCGCCGTGCAACGGCGACGAGCTGACACGTCGCTCCATCGAGGCTGCCGTGCTGCGCGCGCAGCCCCTGCCCTACACCGGCTACGAATCGGTATTCCAACGCGACATCACCTTCAACTTCCGCTACGACGGCTGACGATGACCCCCACCCGCATCCTGCTCTCCGCTCTCCTCGCCCTGGCCTTCGTCCTCGCTCCGCACCGGGCGCAGGCACAGGGACTGACCATCGACATCGTCGACGGCGTCCCCAGCGCACTGCCGATCACTGTGGTGCCGTTCGCCTTCGAGGGCAGCGGCAGTCCGCCCGACACCGACGTCGCTTCGGTGATCCGCGCCAATTTCAACCGTTCCGGCCAGTTCCGCACCCTGCCGGTGCAGGACATCGTCGAGATGCCGGTGCGCCAGGCCGACGTTCGCTACGGCACCTGGCGCACGCTGCGCCAGGACTTTCTGCTGATCGGGCGCATCCTGGATGCCGATATCGGCACCTTCCGCGTGGAGTTCGAGCTGTTCGATGTCGCCAAGCAGGTGCGCGTGCTGGGTACGGCGGTCACCGGTCGCCAGGCAGAAATGCGCAGCGTGGCGCACCAGATCTCGGACATGGTCTACGAGCACATCCTTGGGGTTCGTGGCGCCTTCTGGACCAGCATCGCCTATGTCACCGCAGTGGGCAGCGGCGGCAACATCACCTACACGCTGATGGTGGCGGATGCCGATGGTCACAATCCGCGGACCGTAGTCAGTTCGCGCGAGCCCCTGATGTCTCCAGCCTGGTCGCCGGATGGCCGCAAACTGGCCTATGTCAGCTTCGAGAGCGGCAATTCGGCCATCTGGATTCAGCACCTGGCTACCGCACAGCGTGACCTGATGACCTCGTTCCGCGGCATCAACGGCGCACCCAGCTTCTCTCCGGACGGTACCCGTCTGGCGCTCACCCTTTCGCGCGACGGCAACCCCGAGATCTACGTGATGGACCTCAGCAGCCGCCAGCTCACCCGTCTGACCACCCACTTCGCCATCGACACCGAGCCGGTGTGGACGCCGGACGGGCGGCACATCATCTTCACCTCCGACCGCGCCGGCAAACCGCAGCTCTATCAGGTGCCTGCCGAGGGTGGCGAAGCCACCCGCATCACCTTCCGCGGCGAATACAACGCACGCCCCAGCATCGCCTTCGACGGCAGGCGCATCGCTATGGCACAGGGTGCGGGTAATGTGTATCGTATTGCTGTTCTGGACCGCACACTGGGCGGGGAGGGTGAGATGCACCTGATTTCGCCCGGCACGCTGGACGAATCGCCCAGTTTTGCGCCGAACGGAAGCATGATTCTGTACGCTTCACGCGAAGGGGGAAGAGGCGTACTGAACGCCGTGTCCGCCGATGGGCGGGTACGGCAGCGGCTGGTACTTGCGGACGGCGACGTGCGCGAGCCCGCCTGGTCGCCTTTCAGACAAAGATAACCGCACTGGCCGCACACGTTCCAACCCGAAAACCACAACCCGACCGAGCATCGAAGGACTACCTATCATGAACATCAGCCTGCGCGTCATCCTGGCCGCTGCCCTGTGCGTCACGTTGGCCGCCTGCAAGACCACGAAGACCCCACCGGCGGACGAACCGGAACCGGTGCGCCCGGAGCCCATCGTGCAGCCGGTACGGCCGTCCGATGTCTACGACTGGGGCGACCTGGAAACCGACTCCTGCCTGCGCCAGCGCGTGGTCTACTTCGACTTCGACCAGAGCGTGATCCGTCCGGAGTTCGCCCGCATCATCGCCTGCCATGCCAAGTTCCTGCGTGATGTCCCCGCTGCCCAGGTGACCCTCGAGGGCCATTGCGACGAGCGCGGTTCGCGCGAGTACAACCTGGGCCTGGGCGAGCGCCGCGGCAATGCGGTCGGTTCGGCCCTGCGCGCGCAGGGTGGCGGAGGCGGCCAGCTCAATGTGGTCAGCTACGGCGAGGAGCGTCCGGTGTGCACGCAGTCCAACGAGGACTGCTGGCAGCGCAACCGCCGCGTCGAGATCATCTACACACGGTGATGGTCCGCAGTTCCACCGTTCTCGCCATGTCGGTCGCGGCGGCTCTTGCCGCCGCGACCTTTTCCGCTCCGGTCGACGCCCAGTCGGGCAGCCGCCTCAGCCTGGCCGAGCGCGTGCAGCGCCTGGAGCAGCAGGCACAGGGTGGCCATGGCGCCCAGTCCAACCTGGAGCTGCTGAACCGCATCCAGGAACTGCAGACCGAGATCCAGGCGCTGCGCGGCCTGATCGAGCAGCAGGCTTTCGAGATCGAGGGCTTGAAACGGCGCCAGCGCGAACAGTACATCGATCTCGATACCCGCATCGGCCGCATCGAAGGCCGTGCGCCGGAGGTGTCGGGCGAAGCGCCCATGGATGTCGAGCCGCGGCTGCCCGGGCAGCTCACCATGGAAGCACCCGAGATCCGACCGGACATCGATGCGGACATCCGCAGCGAGCCCCTGACGGCGCCCGACCAGGCACCTGCGCAGATCATGGCCGACCCGGCCGACGAGCGTCGTGCCTACGACCAGGCCTTCCAGGCGCTGAAGGACGGCCGCTACGCCGAATCGGCGCGCCGCTTCCAGGGTTTCCTGGAGCAGTTCCCGGACGGGCAGTTCGCCGACAATGCGCAGTACTGGCTGGGCGAGTCCTACTACGTGACCCAGAACTACCGGGTGGCGCTCGACACCTTCCGCCAGTTGATCGATCGTTTTCCACGAAGCGCCAAGGTCTCCGACGCCCTGCTCAAGATCGGCTATTGCCACTACGAGCTGCGTGAATGGGAGGATGCCGAGCGCGTGCTGAACCAGGTGGTGGAACGCTACCCGGATACCACCGTCGCCCGCCTCGCCCAGGGCCGCCTGCGCGCACTGCGTCTCGAGACGCGTCAGTAACACCGGCCCCATGGCCGCCACCGCTGAAACGACGCCAGCCGCGGAAACGCGGCTGCGTATCACCGAAATCTTCCACTCCCTGCAGGGCGAGGCCGACAGCGTCGGCTGGCCCACCGTGTTCGTTCGCCTGACCGGCTGCCCGTTGCGCTGCGTCTACTGCGACACCGCCTACGCCTTCGAGGGCGGCGACTGGATGGGTCTCGACGCCATCCTTGCCCGGGTCGCCGGATACGACTGCCGCCATGTCTGCGTCACCGGCGGTGAGCCGCTGGCGCAGAAGCGCTGTCTCAACCTGCTCACCGCGCTGTGCGATGCCGGCTACGATGTGTCGCTGGAAACCAGCGGCGCCATCGACATCAGCGCGGTCGATCCACGCGTACACCGGGTGGTCGACATCAAGACGCCAGGCTCAGGCGAAATGGCCCGCAACCGCTGGGACAACCTCGCCCTTCTCACTGCACGCGATCAGATCAAGTTCGTCATTTGCGACCGCAGCGACTTCGACTGGGCACGCGAGCGGATCTCCGAGCACGACCTCGCCGCGCGCTGCCCCATCCTGTTCTCGCCCAGCCACGGCCAGATCGATCCCGCCACGCTCGCCGACTGGATCCTCGCCGAACGCCTGCCGGTGCGCTTCCAGGTGCAGTTGCACAAGATCCTGTGGGGCGATACGCCGGGACGGTAGACAGAAATCGGAGAGTAGGAAGAAAACCGAGCTTTCTTGGGAGATCCCTCGGCCGAGAGCAGTACCCCAGCCGGTCAGGGCCAGCCTGTCGTCGCCGCCGTGCAGGTTCCCCGGCTACAGTCGCCCGCGGACCAGCACCTGCGGCAGCAGTTCCTTCCATGTGACCGAGCTGCTGCGCTTCGTGTCAGCCGAGCCGGTGCGGAAAGACCCTGCGGACCAGGTCCTGAAAATCCTGGCGCTCGCGCAGCGGGTCGAACAGCGGATCGACCAGGATGTAGATCACCGGGCGCGAGCGCGTGCGGCGTGCCCGCTCAAGCCAGTCCATGGCCTCGTCGAGCCGGTTGAGCGCCAGACAAACCGACATCGGCTCGCAGGGATCGACGTGTTCCCGGCCGCCCTTGTGAACCAGCGCTGCGAAGATGCGCTCGGCGGCCTCGTTACGCCCCTGCACCACCAGCGCCAGCGCCAGTTCGGACGAGGTTTCCGGCGCGCGCCCGCAGTCCCCGAGCCCGCGCAGGATTTCCAGCTCCGACTCAACCCCGCGACCCTGCCGGGCCAGCACGATGCCAAGGTAAAGGCGTGCATGCGCAAAATGCGGATGGATGGCGAGCACGCCGCGCAATCCGGCCTCGGCCGCATCGTAGTGGCGCGCGAAGTAGCGCAGCCAAGCCGCGTCCGTGGCGGTGATCGGCAGCAGGAAATCGATCTCGTGGGCGGCGTCCATCTCGACGATGGCCTGATCGAGGTCGCCGCTGGCCGCAAGGGCGAGGGCGTAAAGGTCGCGCGCCGCGGCGTTGCCGGGATGAAAGGTGATGCTGCGGCGCAGGTGGTCCATCGCGGTGGCGGGATCCCAGTCGTGGAACAGCGCGACCGCTGCCAGCCCCTCCCAGACACGATCCAGATCGGGGTCGATCCGCCCCGCTTCATGCAGCAGGATACGGGCAAACCGGAACGTCTCGTCAGCGGGCTCCTGCCCGGTAATCGCCAGCCCGGTCAGCGACATGGCCCACCAGCAGCGAGCTTCGGCATGGCCGGGATCGAGCGCCAGCGCGGCACGCGCCTCGGTGATGGACGACCGCCATGCGGACGGCGTCCAGAGGTTCCACAGGTGTCGGCTGCGAAGCACATGGGCGCGAACGGCCGGGTCGAGCGTGCGGTGGGCACGGGACACGGCGGCCCCGGACCCGGCAGGCGTCAAGCCGAGCTTTCCGAGCAGCGCCTCGCATGCGGCGTCCTCGATATCAGCCAGCGCGTCCACCGATCCTTCGATCTCATGCGACCATACCGATCGGTCGTGTCCGGCCGTCCACAGCCTGATGGTCACACACAGTCGGCTGTCGACCAGGCGGATGCTGCCCTCGACCAGCATCTCGACTCCCGCCCGGCTCATGCCGTCACGCGGATCGAGCGGTTCCGAGAGCACTCCGCTCATCGCAGCAAGCGGCCGCACCACCAGTTCCGGGCGTCGCGCGAGCACCGCGGCCACGGCGTCGGCGAATGCGAATCCGCTTCCCGGCTCGACGCCAGCGAGTTCCTCGATCGGCCATACCGCAACACTGCGCGTCCGCCCGTCCGCAGGACGCGCCAGCGGCATCCGCGCAAGACGCCGCACTTCTCCGTCGAATCGGTAGCCGCGTTTGGGCAGAGTGGCGATCCAGTGCGTACCTCCGGGGCGTTTCCCCAGCGCCCTGCGCAGCAGGTAGACGAGCTGCGTCAGTCCCTGCTCCTCAATGACACGGCCCGGCCACAGCGCCTCGATGAGCTCCGGGCGCGAGAATACCCTCCCCGGCTCGCTGAACAGAATCTCAAGGGCGTCCACTGCCTTCGGCGGCAACGGCACCGCTTGTCCACGCCGCCGTAGCGTGTGGCTGGACGTATCCAGTTCGAATTCACCGAAGCGCAGCAGGAAATTCAAGGTACCACGCCCTGTCCTCCGGGCGGCCCATCCTATCCAAACCGGCGCTGGCGAAGTGAGATTTTTCTGATCAGGCTCTGACCAGGAGCTAAGGACGGTGCGAGCGGGGCGCAGGAGACTGGACGGGCCGTCCTGCCAAGGACATCGCCACTGCCCAGGAGGATTTCTCATGAAAGACCGAAGATCACATGAACGCTGCTCCGGGTGGCGCCGTCCTCTGGGCTTGCTCGGGCTGCTCGCCATCATTCTGCCCGGCGTCGACGGGGCACGGGCGGAACTGAGGCTGAGCATCCCGGACGAGACCGTTGGGCCGCCATTCTATATGCGCATCGAGTTCCCCTCGGTCGATCCTCAGATTGTCCCGCACAACCATGAATGGGCCGCCATCGTTGTTTACCGCCAGGAGTCGTGCGTCCCCGAGAACTTCAACCTGCTCGATGTGTTCGACGTGCCCGGTGCGTTCAGCTGCCCGCTGAATGGGCTGGGCGGCTTCGAGCTTTGGCAGAACGCGCCGGGCGTGGATCCCGCCCCTGTGCATTCGCGTCTCACCGGCAACGGTGCGGTCCCGGTCTGGTTCGTCCGCCACGCCGAGTTCCTTGCAGCCATCAGCGACGGACACCTCACCATCGGTGAACTGCGCGGGCTCGAATCGCTGCGAACTGGCCAGGCCGACTTCTATGACGAACTGCTCCGCCCCAGCCAGAGCAACGAGCAGCCGCTCCTGCATATCCATGCCCGCGGCAGTTTCGAGGACGGTGCGCGCTTTCGGCTGCAGTGGACCCTGAGTCGAGAGGCCGGTGCCGACAGCAACACCTCACGCACCCGCATCGAGTTCCTTGGCGCTGGCGCCACCGCCGACGAGCCACCCTTGGTCTTCCCTTTCACGGGAAGTTGGTTCGACCCCGACGTTCCCGGCCAGGGCCTGGGTCTGCATCCGGTGCGCGGGGAGGACCGGCTGTTCGCCACCTGGTATACGTACGACGAGTCGGGCCAACCCACCTGGTACATCCTCGACAGTTGCGCCGAGCCAGGCACGACCGAGTGCAGCGGCGTCGCCTTCGACGGGCTACGCGCCGAGCTCGCAGTGGCGTCAAGCGCGGGCGGGATCTTCGGACAGGCGGGGCCCTTCGAGCTGCTGCCAGCGGGGCGCATGGTCATCGAGTTCACGGGATGCACCACCGCCGTTGCTGACTATGAGGTCAATGGGCGTGTCGGGTCGATGAACCTGCGGGCCCTGGTGCCGGTGGACGTCTGCCGCGACTGACACGGGGTTGTCAGGCAAATCGGTCGAGCACCCCGCGCACCGATCCGAGATAGCTCTCGCCGAACAGGTTGAGATGGTTGAGCAGGTGGTACAGGTTGTAGATCGGCGCTCGCTCGCGCCAGTCGGCGTCGACGCCCGAGGCCTCCCGGTAGGCGTCAAAAAACGCCTTGGGCGGCTCGCCGAACAGAATCAACATGGCGAGGTCGGCCTCGGCCCAGCCGAAATGCACCGCACCGCCATCGATCAGGGCCAGTTCGCCGCTGCTGCAGGCGTGCAGGTTGCCGCTCCACAGGTCGCCATGCACCAGCACGGCGGACGTGGGCGGCACCAGCTCGGCAAGGCGCGCGCCGAGCATCTCGATCCGCTCCGCGTCGGCGTGCCCCAGCAAACCGCGCCGCACGGCCAGCCGTGCCTGGTGGCCCAGGCGGTGCTCGGCAAAGAACGCGTTACCGTCGGCAGTCCAGGCATTCGGTTGCGGCGAATCGCCGCAATAGCCGTCCTGTGCAAACCCGAAGGCATCACCGCCGGCGCCATGCATGCGCGCCAGCCCGGCGCCAGCACGCGCCCAGTCCAGTTCACTGGCACGACCGTTGCCGAGATCCTCCAGCGCGATGTAGTGTCGATCCACCTCGAAGACTTCGGGAACCCGCAGCACGCCGGCTTCACGCAGCGCATCAAGACCCGCGGCCTCGGCAGCGAAAAAATCCTCCGGTGCGTCGCGCCGCACCTTGACCCGCCAGTGCCTGGCTTCGCCATCGGCGGTCACGACCACCTTGTGCACGCCATCTTCAAGCGCGCTGAAGGCCTGTCCGACTGCCGGCATCGGCAATCCATCGGCCCGTTGAGCTTCAATGGTCACCAGGGTCTCTCCCGCTTCGCGTGGCGCGCCCCCTGTCCTGCGCACTCGGCCAAGGCTCTATCATCGCATTCCCGAGACGGATCGGGGTTGCCTCCCGGAGCATCGGGTCATCCGCCTATCGGTGCGCTTCCTTCGTCGCAGCCCACCAGGACGTCGCAGCGCAAGGCTGATGTGGCGAACCGGCCGGTGCTGCCGAGCAGTGCCGCTTCCAGACGCGAGCGACCGTGCCTGCCGATCACCAGGAGATCGATTCCTGCCTCGTCGACCAGCGCTTGCAGGGCGGCGCCTGCGCGGCCCTCGCGCAATACCGGCACCACCTCGCCATCATGGGCCGCAAGGCGTTCCGCCACGCTTTCGAGCTGCTGCATGCTCTCGATCGCCGAGGTGCGTCGGTAGTCCTCGATGGTTTCCGCGGAAGCGCCGGCATAGGCCAGCGTCGATTCATACAGACGCTCGTCGACGTGCACCAGCAGCCGCTGAGCTTTCCCCGCCAGCCGCAGCCCGTGGAGGGCGGCCCGCTCCGCGCCCGCGGAGAAATCGGTCGCCAGGGCCACGCGCCGGTAGGGGCCCTCGCATGGCGTTCGCACCAGCAGCACCGGGATCGGCGCGACGCGCAGCACACGGTCGGCAGTGGAACCGAGCAGCAGCCCGCGTGCGGCGCTTTCGCCACCCGCCCCCAGTACCAGCCACTCGGCGCCGGTATCCTGCACCAGCAAAGGCAGGCTCCGGTGCAACGGACCATCCACCAGGACATGCTCCACAGTCGCGTCAGTCCGTGCGGCGACGCGGTCGCGTTGCTCGCTCAGCGCCGCCTCGATCGCCGCACGCAGATGTCCGGCGACCACGGGAACGCGCGGCGCGCCAAGCGCCTGGTCGCTCCATGCCGGCGCGCTGATGGCGTGCACCAATACCAGGGTGGCAGCCAGTTCCGTGGCCAACACCGCCGCGCGCTGTGCCGCCAGCGCCGCGGCGTCGGAGAAATCCGTGGCTACCAGAATCGCGCCTGGCTTCGGGTTCATGTCGGCTTCTCCATGGACTGCATGGCTTGCGCCACGCGACGCGCCGCATAGTCGGCGGCGTCATCGAAGGGCAGCAGGATCTCGTCGGCGCCGGCCTCAAGCAGCCGGCGACCGTCTTCGGTGCGCTGCGCCGTGGCGGCTACCTTGCCGCGGAAACCGTGGCGGCGCAGCGACTTGATCAGACTGATATCGAGTTCGATATCGCGCATCGTGCTGACCACCCAGCGTGCCGTGGCGAGCGGAAGGTGTGCCACGAACTCATCGTCCTCGGCATCGCCGAACAGCACCTGGATGCTTCGGCCGCGATTGCGCGCCAGCACTTCCGGATCGAAATCGACCCCGACCACCTGCAATTCGCCCTCGCACAGCCGTTGTGCCAGACGACAGCCATAACGCCCCATGCCGACGACGATGACGTCTGCGCTGCGTGGCCGGTCGTCCATGGCCTTCTCGCGGAATGGATCGTCGCGCTCGAAGATCCCGAGCCACGGCTCGCACAGCGTGTAGAGCCTGTGCGAATAGAGAATCATGTAGGTGCTGAGCGTAATGGTGATGAGACCCACCAGCGTCACCAGTCCGAGTGCGGCCTGGTCGACGTGACCGATGCCTACACCCATGGCGACGAAAATGATGGAGAACTCGCTGATCTGCGCCACGGTCAGTCCGGCAAGAAAGCCGGTGCGTTTGCGGTAGCCCATGTAACCCATGATCGCCATGACGATCAGCGGATTGCCGATCAGCACGAACAACGACAGCACCACCGCTCCGAGCACCTCGGCGCCGAGGATCGACATGTCGAGTTGCATGCCGAGGTGAACGAAGAAGAACAGCAGCAGGAAATCGCGAAGGCTGGCGAGCCTGGCATTGATCGCCTCGCGAAACGGCAGCGAGGCCAGCGAAAAGCCGGCCAGGAAGGCGCCAACCTCCTTGCTGAAGCCGAGCCATTCGCCACCAGCGGCGAGGATGGTGCCCCAGGCCACCGCGAAGATCAGCAGCAGTTCCTGCGATTCCGCCATCCAGTGCAGCAGCCTGGGCAGCACCCAACGCATCAGCAGGCCGACGCTGAGCGTCAGTCCCACCAGCTTGATCAGCACCTCGGTCAGCTGGGTCAGCCAATCGGTCTCGCCCCCCGCCCCCGCCTGCGTTCCGATCGCCATCATCGCCACCACCACGGCGATGTCCTGCACGATCAGGAAGCCCATGGCGATGCGGCCGTGCAACGAGTCGATCTCGCGCTTGTCGGAGAGCAGCTTGACGATGATGATGGTGCTGGAGAAGGTAAGCGCCACCGCCACGTACAACGCCCGCACCCATCCCATGTCGAGCGCGATGGCGATGAAAAAGCCGATGATGATGGTGAAGGCGAGCTGCCCCAGGCCCGTGGCCAGCGCCACCGGCCCAAGCTTGCGCACCAGGTGGATGTCGAGTTTCAGGCCGACCACGAACAAAAGGATGGTGACGCCAATCTCGGCCAGCAGCTCCATCGGCTCGTGCGCACCCACCCAGTCGAGCACCGAGGGGCCGGCCACGATGCCGATCAGGATGTAGGCGACGATCACCGGCTGGCGCAGTCTGAGCGCCATCAGGCCGACGGCTGCGGTGGCGATCAGCAGCAGCGCGATTTCGTTGTACATGCCGTGCGAGGTCAACGGCGGCTCCGGAAAACGACAGGAGCCGGAATCCTACAACGTGCTGCGCCGTTTGCGACGCCGACCTCTGTAGGAGCGGCGAAAGCCGCGACCCGAAGAGGCGTGCCATCGGCCGCGATTTTTCGGCGGCATGTAGAAACGATCGTCGCGGCCGGCTTGCCCTCTCCCCATCCCTCTCCCGCAAGCGGGAGAAGGGGAGCACGCATTGGGCGGGATCGTCTTCGATCAGCCGCGCTTGTCGAGTGGGACGAATTGGCGATCATCGGGGCCAACCCCCTCTCCCCATCCCTCTCCCGCAAGCGGGAGAAGGGGAGCACGCATTGGGCGGGATCGTCTTCGATCAGCCGCGCTTGTCGAGTGGGACGAATTGGCGATCATCGGGGCCAATGTATTGGGCGCTGGGGCGGATGATCTTGCCGTCGATGCGCTGCTCGATCACGTGCGCGCACCAGCCTGACGTCCGTGAAATCACGAACAGTGGCGTGAACATGGGCGTAGGCACGCCCATCATGTGGTAGCTGGAGGCGCTGTACCAATCCAGGTTGGGGAACATCTTCTTGAGGTCCATCATCAGCGTCTCGATGCGCTCGGAGACCCTGAACAGCGTCTCATTGCCGCCCTCCGCACAGAGCCTGCGCGAAATCTCCTTGATGATCGGATTGCGCGGGTCACCGATGGTGTAAACCGGATGGCCGAATCCGATGATGATTTCCTTGCGCCCTACCCGCTCGCGGATGTCGGTCTCGGCCTCGTCGGCCGATGCGTAGCGGGCGATGATTTCCATCGCCACTTCGTTGGCGCCGCCATGCTTGGGTCCGCGCAGCGCACCGATGGCACCGCTGATGCAGGAGAACATGTCCGAACCGGTACCGGCGATCACGCGCGCGGCGAAGGTGCTGGCGTTGAACTCGTGCTCGGCGTAGAGGATCAGCGACTGGTCCAGCGCACGCGCATGGCTCTCACTCGGCGGTTCGCCATGCAGAAGGTTGAGGAAATGCGCGGCGATGGAATCGTCGTCGGTCTCCACGTCGATACGACGCGCGCTGCGCGTGAAATGCCACCAGTACAGCAGCATCGAGCCGAAGCTCGCCATCAGCCGGTCGGCGATATCGCGTGCGCCCTGCACATTGTGGTCATGCGCCTCCGGCAGTACGGTACCCAGCAGCGAACAACCGGTACGCATCACGTCCATCGGGTGCGCCGACGCGGGAATCAGCTCAAGCGCCTCCTGCACGATCGCAGGCAGGCCGCGCAGCCGCTTCAGCTTGACCTTGTACGCACGCAACTGGTCGGCGCTCGGCAGCGTGCCGTGCACCAGCAGATGCGCCACCTCCTCGAAACACGCCTGGTTGGCCAGGTCGGCGATGTCATAGCCACGGTAGGACAGATCGTTGCCGGTACGCCCGACGGTGCAAAGGGCGGTGTTGCCTGCGGGCGTGCCGGAGAGGGCGACGGATTTCTTGGGCTTCGGGAGGTTGCTGGGTTCGGTCATGGCGATGCTCCTGAGTAGAGCCTAGGGCCTAGGGCCTAGGGCCTAGGGATGACAAGTTCGATGCGCTATTTTTTCAACCAAGGGGCTCGGTACATCGCAAGGTCGGCAGACAGCGACAGCGGGGTGCACTAGCGGGCTTTTCCCCTAGGCCCTAGGCCCTAGGCCCTTGGCCCCAAGACCTAGGCCCTAGGCCCTGCCCTTCGTAAACAACGCATCCAGATGCCGCTCATACTCGTGGTACCCGATCCGCTCATACAGCTCCTCGCGGGTCTGCATGGTGTCGAGCACCGCCATCTGGTGGCCGTCGCGGCGAATCGAGGTATACACCGCTTCGGCCGCCCTGTTCATTGCACGAAAGGCCGATAGAGGGAAGAGCTGGATGGCGACGCCAACGGAGGCCAGTTCGTCGCGAGTGAAAAGCGGGGTCTGGCCGAACTCGGTGATGTTGGCCAGCACCGGCACCTTCACCATGTCGACGAAGCGGCGGTAGGTGTCGAGATCGTAGGCCGCCTCGGCGAAAATGCCGTCGGCGCCGGCCTCGACACAGGCGATGGCGCGTTCGATGGCGGCGTCGACACCATGTACGGCAATGGCATCGGTGCGCGCGATCAGGAAGAACTCGGGGTCGGTCCTGGCATCCGCCGCCGCCTTGACGCGATCGGCCATCTCCTCGCTGCTGACGATCTCCTTGCCTGGACGATGACCGCAGCGCTTGGCACCCACCTGGTCCTCGATATGGCAGGCTGCGGCGCCGAACTTGATCAGCGACTTGACCGTGCGCGCAATATTGAAGGCACTGGGTCCGAAGCCGGTATCGATGTCGACCAGCAGCGGCAGGTCGCAGACATCGGTGATGCGGCGCACGTCGGTGAGCACGTCGTCCAGCGTATTGATGCCGAGATCGGGCATGCCCAGGGAGCAGGCCGCCACGCCGCCGCCGGACAGGTAGATGGCACGGTAGCCGGCGCGCATGGCCAGCAGCGCGTGGTTGGCGTTGATGGCGCCGATCACCTGCAGCGGTCGCTCCGCGGCAAGTGCGGCCCGGAAGCAGGCACCGGGCGAGGGCTGTGTCATCTCGATTCCCGTGGACAAAGACGCACGATTTTAGCGCATGCGTGGCAGACGCTCGGAACGGCACCCGTAGGGACACCGAGAACAGGGACGAGGTCAGGCAGGAGAAGGCCACCGTTTCGAGCACTTCCCGGCCCCTGTCACCCGCACTTGTATTTCACAAACCGAGGCGTATGCTGCCGGACGGGCTTGCACTTAACCATGACTTAACGACCCTCCCGGGCAAAGGAAAACACATGAAACGCGTCGGCATTGCACTGGTTGGCGTTTTGGCGTCGTGTATTTCGGGAGGTTGTTGGATGGACAGGTCGCAGGTGCGACCGGATTCCTCCACGGACAAGGCAGCCGTGCCGTCGATGGCGTCGCCATCCGGCATGGGTTCCCCGACCGGGCGGGACGACACGATCGGCGTCGACTTCGTTGCACCGGTCACCATCGAACTGGCCGACATCCCCGCGCGCGAGTACCCCGGCGACAGCCAGCTCGACCGCTTCCTGCGCGGCGAAATCACCCTGGAGCGGAAGAAGCGTCTGCTCAGCGCGGAAAGGATGGCCGAGCTGCAGGAAGCGGCCATGCGGTTCGCGGACGATCCCAACGTCCATCAGATGCAAAGCGGTCCTGGCCTGCGTGCACCGGTCGCGGGCGCAAGCTTCGACAGCCTGGACTTCAACGACTGCTGCGGCGGTGGTGGCAATGTGCCGCCCGATCCGGAGTTGGCCGTCGGTCTCAGCCACGTCATCGCTGTGGTCAACGTGGCCTTCGAGATCTACGACAAGTCCGGCACCAGCCTCGTCGGGCCGATTACGTTGTCATCCTTCTTTTCGGCGCTCGGCGGATCCAGCTGCACCGCGGGTGGACCGTTCGATCCCAACGTGCTGTATGACGAGGAAGCCGACCGCTACATGATCGCCGCCGACGGCGCCGGCAACGCGTATTGCGTGGGCGTGTCGGCGACCGGCGATCCACTGGGCGCCTGGCACCTCTACCAGTTCCCGACCAACGTCGGCGGGGCGTTCTTCGACTATCCGCATGCCGGCATCGGCCGCGACGCCATCTACATGGGCGCCAACATGTTCAATCCGGGCTTCGTGGAGGCGCGCGTCTGGGCGTTCGACAAGGTGGCCATGTATGCAGGCGCGCCGGCCACCATGGTCACACGCAGCACCGGCGGCGACAGCACGCCCCAGCCCATCAACCTGCATGGTTTCCTTCAGGGTACGTGGCCGACCAGCGGTCCCCACTACATCCTTACCGACCGCAACTTCAACGGTCAGACGGTCGCGCTGCATGCCTGGACCGACCCGTTCGGCGCCAACACCTTCGTCACCCTGAACGTACTCAATCTGCCGGCCTTCCATGGCGGTACCGTAGGTTTTCCGGTGAACGTGACGCAATCCGGCGGCGGCACCATCCAGGCCAACGACTTCCGGGTGCTGGATTTCGAGTACCGCAACGGGCGCGGCTGGACCGCCATGACCGTGTCCTGCAATCCGGGTGGCGGCACGACCAACTGCGTCCAATGGGCGGAGATCGACCTGGATTCCGCCACCCTGGTCCAGGCCGGCGTGTTTGCCAGCAACGGCGATCACCGGTTCTTCCCCGACGTCGCCGCCAATCACTGCGGCGACATGGCCGTGGGCTACACCAAGTCGAGCGCCAGCATGTTCCCTTCGGTCTGGGTCAGCGGCCGGGAGAGCGGCGATCCCCTGGGAACCTTGCAGGCCGAAGTCGAGGTGAAGGCAGGCGAGATCAACTATGTCGCCTTCGACGGCGCGCCGCGCCGGTGGGGCGACTACAGCGGCATGACCATCGACCCCGACGGTCTGACCTTCTGGTATCTGGGTGAGTACAGCAAGATTACCGGCAATCCCAGCGGGCGCTGGGGCAACTACATCGGTTCCTTCACTTTCCCCGATTGCTTCGTCGCCGTCCCGGAGATCGTCCTGACCACGACGGTCGGCACCGAGGACGGAGTCTGCGCCTCAACCGACGTCGTCGAGGTCGACGCCGGCACCAACGTAACGTTCTGCTACCTCGTCGAGAACACCGGCCCTGTCACCTTGAACATGCACAGTCTGGCGGATACTGCGTTGGGCGCGCTGGTATCGGACTTCCCGTTCTCGCTCGATCCCGGCATGGCGGTCTTCACCACCGCTGCGACGGTTGCAGCCACGACCATCCTCAACACGGCGACCTGGACCGCCTTCAACGCGGACATGTCCTACACCTTCGACCCTTCGGTGCCCTACGACTTCATCGACATCAGCGCAACCGGCACGCCCCTCAACCTGACCGACGACGGCGAAGCCAACGTCACCATGCCGTTCACCTTCACGTTCTACGGAACGACGTCGAATCTGGTGCGGATCGGCAACAACGGCGGCATTCTTTTCGCCACCACCACAGGGGATGTCGCCTTCACCAATACGGCCCTTCCCAACGCAGCCCATCCACTGACGATCTTCCCCTTCTGGGACGACCTGGATGAAGAAACCGGCAACGTCTACCACCAGACCCTGGGTACCGCACCTGACCGCGTGTTCGTCGTGCAATGGCATGAACGACCGCACTTTCCCGGCTCGATCATTTCCGAACACGTGACTTTCCAGGCCCTCCTGTTCGAGGGATCGGGCGAAATCCTGTTCCAGTACGCCGACGTGGACTTCGGCGACCCGGCGCTCAACGGTGGCGCATCGGCCACCGTGGGATTGAACAAGAACGACACGACCGCCGTGCAGTTCTCGTTCAACTCCGCCGCGCTGAGCGACGGCATGGCGATTCTCTGGCGGCCGACGGGCTTCGCTGCTTCCAGTGACTCGGCCAGGGTCGTGATCCCCTACGTGTTTGCCGACGGATTCGAATAGACCGGAACAGCAGGCTCTTCATCGGTCACCCCGGCCCGTCAAGGGGCCGGGGTGCAGCCGATCCCGCCAAGGCAACCCTGCACTCAGCGCCTCGGCCGGAAAGCGATGGTCAGGGTATCGTGGTCCTCCTCGGCGCCGCCCATGCTGGACCGCGGATTCGAGCGAGTCACCGAGGTGTAGGTCGCCGAAAACTGCGGGAATCCCAGATGCGCTCCGATGCGGGTTTCAAGTCGCGAACCCTGACGATCCAGCGCCGACGAATCCGGCAAGTGCGCGGCCATGAGGCGGTTGCGGCCCATGTACTGCCGCTCTGCGGCCGCGAAGATGAAGGCTTCGAAGCCGCCGTCCTGGAACGAATCGGCCGTGCCGTAGAGCGAGCGGTGTGCACTGGTGGGCAAGGGATCCTGGATGTTGTAGCCCAGTCGCGCCATGACGCCGACGGCCCCATGCGTCCACAGGTTGCCGGCCTCGACCCGCACGGTTTGCCCGAGCGTGAACCAGCGATTGTCGGACACTGTGCCTCTCTGTTCGAGCGACTGAAGGTTCCACATGCCGTGATAGGCGAGCGCCGCGCTGGGCCTACCGTGGATACCGCCCCGCGCCAGGCTGGCTACCGGCCCGTGTCGCCATGGAGCACCCAGCCATGCCGCGCCAGCCACACCCACCGATGCTTCCAGCTCATGCTGCATCCGCCTGTCGCCGACCCGGTACACACTGCCGACCGACAACCAGCGCGTTGGGCCTGGCCGATCGCCCGGACCGACTCCTGCACGTGATTCCGGAAGATACTCAAGCGCCCTCAGGAAGACACCGCGCTGACGGATGCAGCCGGCATCCCCCAAGCAGCCGGAAAGGACATCGAGAAGTCGCCTCCGGTCCGTTTGCAAGTCCGACGATTCGCTACGTTCGACGCGAAGGCCGCGAGATTCCCACGGACTCGAACCGGGAAGCAGCTCGGCGCCCAGGGCGACGCTGATCGAGGCGGCGGGATTCACCGGCGCCGGCGTATCGGCAGGCTGTCCGGCCGCGATCAGGGCGAGGGTTGAGAGAGCATGAATCAGACTCATCGGGCACTCCTTTGAAATCGCTGGGCCGGGCGAGTATACGTGCGTGCGATCCCGTCTCCAGTCAGGTTGTCGCTGCGCAGAGACGCTCGTTCAGCGCAGGGACAAGTCCGGTTCAGGCAAGGCCGGTTCGGAGCTCCTCAGGCGGATCCGCGAAGATGGTTCGGCCTGAACGAATGACCTGACGACAACTCGCTGAACGCTCCCAGCGACCGCTCTGCTGAAGTCAACCGCTCACACTCGCTGTCCAGCTTCGCGTACTGCACTGCGTAGGCGGACTTGAACGCACGATATGCCTCCTCGCTGCGCCAGCGATCCACGGTGAGGTAGCGGCCGGAAACGGCTCGGTCCTTGAGCAGCAAGGTCTCGATGTAGTCGGGAGAGAGACGAAACAACCGTGCCCACTCACCCGCCGGACCATACTGCCGTTCAAAGACCTCGACCCATTCCTCGGAGACTTCGTACTCCCACAGGCAGGTATATGCGCATTCCACCATGGCTGCTACGGAACCGAATACACCTGGGGCCGGCTGCGGCTTCGGCCCGGCCGGGCGCTCATCCTTGCACCGAGATCGGTCCTGCCATTTCCTTGCGTACCGGTGGCAGTTCCAGGGTGGACAGGCGTTCGATCAGCCGCGCCGGGTCGGCCTCGAAACAGACCATGGCGCGATGTGCGGGCTCGATGAAACCGGCGTCGCGCATGGCGTCCAACTGCTGGCCGAGCAGCGAGAAGAAGCCTTCGACGTCGAGAAAGCCGGAGGGCTTGCGTTGCAGGCCGATCTGCGTCCAGGTCAGCGCCTCGAACACTTCGTCGAGCGTGCCGAAACCGCCCGGACAGGCGACGAAGGCATCGGACATCTCGGCCATCATCGCCTTGCGCGCGTGCATGGATTCGACCACGTGCAGTTCAGTCAGTCCGGTATGCGCCAGTTCGCGCTCGACCATGCTGCGCGGGATCACGCCGATGGCGCGTCCGCCAGCCGCCAGCGCGGCGTCGGCGACGACCCCCATCAGGCCGACGCGGCCGCCGCCGAACACCAGCGTGCGGCCGCTCTCGGCGATGACCCGTCCCAGCGTTCGCATGGCCTCGCGATGGATCTCGTGGGCACCGGGCTTGGCGCCGCAGAACACCGCGATCGAGGACAGTCCGCTCAAAGCAGGTGGGCCACGCCGGCGCGCTCTTCCTCGAGCTCGGCCAGGGTGCGGTCCATCCGCTCGCGGCTGAAAGCGTCGATGTCGAGTCCTTGCACCATTTGGTAACGGCCGTTCTCGCAGATCACCGGGAAGCCGTACATCACGTCCTCGGGAATACCGTAGCTGCCGTCCGAGGGAATGCCCATGGTGGTCCACTTGCCGCCGGCGCCGAGCACCCAGTCGTGTACGTGGTCGATGGCGGCATTGGCCGCGGACGCGGCAGAGGAAAGGCCGCGCGCCTCGATGATGGCGGCGCCGCGCTTGCCTACGGTGGGAATGAACACGTCGCGGTTCCATGCTTCGTCGCCGATCTTCTCGCGGAGGCTCACGCCGCCCGCCGTGGCGAAGCGGTAGTCGGGATACATGGTGGGGCTGTGATTGCCCCAGACGATGAGCTTCTCGATGTCGGCCACGGCCACACCGGCCTTGCTGGCAAGCTGGGACAGCGCGCGGTTGTGGTCGAGGCGCAGCATGGCGGTGAAATTGCGCCTTTCCAGGTCGGGCGCCGATTTCATGGCGATGTAAGCGTTGGTGTTGGCCGGATTGCCGACCACCAGCACCTTGACTTCGCGGCTGGCCACCTTGTTCAGCGCCGCGCCCTGCGCGGTGAAGATCCTGGCGTTCTCCAGCAGCAGATCCTTGCGCTCCATGCCCGGCCCGCGCGGACGCGCGCCGACCAGCAGGGCAATGTCGGCGTCCTTGAAGGCAACCTCGGCATCGCCGGTGCCGACCATGCCGGCCAGCAGCGGGAAGGCACAGTCCTCGAGCTCCATCATCACGCCGCGCAGCGCGGCCTGGACCTTGTCGATGGGCAGTTCGAGCAGTTGCAGGATGACCGGCTGGTCCTTGCCGAGCATTTCGCCCGAGGCGATACGGAACAGCAGGGAGTATCCGATCTGGCCGGCAGCACCGGTGACGGCAACGCGGACGGGATTCTTCATGGGAGCCTTTCCTCGAATGAGATCAATCGTGGTCGAACCGTTTCCTGGGAAGCACCGACCGCCGACCTTCAGGTCAGTTCTTCAAAGAACGCCTGGATGCGCTTCAGTCCTTCGTCCAGCGCTTCCGGGCCGACTGTGTAACTGATACGCATGGCACGTGCTTCGCCGAAGGCAGAACCGGGCACGCAGGCGACGCCCTTGGTTTCCAGCAGCGCGGCGCAGAAGTCCATGTCGTTTGCGATGACACGGCCCTTGTGGGTCCTGCCGAAGGAGCAGGAAATGTCGGGGAACACATAGAAGGCGCCCTGCGGACGTGGGCAGACCACACCGGGAATCGCCAGCAGCGCGGCGCATACCATGTCACGCTTGGCCTGGAATTCCTTGCACTTGGCCTGCGGAATGTCCTGCGGTCCGCTCAATGCGGCCACCGCGGCGGCGGTGACGATCTCGGGGATGTTGGTGATGTGGTTCGAGTTCAGTGTCACCACGGCATTGGCCACCGCCTCGGGGCCGGCCATCAGGCCGACGCGCCAGCCGGGCATGCCATAGGTCTTCGACAGCGAATCGACGAACACCACCCGATCGCGCAGTTGCGGCTTCACATGCACGAAGTTGTGGTAGCCGACGTCGTCGAACACCATCGTGTTGTAGATGTCGTCGGTGATCACCCAGGTGTCGGGGTGACGCGCAATGACCTCGGCCAGTGCGGCGATCTCCTCACGGGTGTAGACCATGCCGGTGGGATTGTTCGGGTTGTTGAACAGGAATACCCGCGGCTTCGCGGCAAGCGCCTCCTCCAGCTGCGCAGGCAGGATCTTGTAGTCCTGCTCCGGCGGACACGGCAGCAGGCGGATCTTCGCGCCGAGGATCTCGGCGATATCGAGATAGCTGGTCCAGTACGGCGTGGCGAAGGCGATCTCGTCGCCCTCGTCCAGCATCGCCTCCAGCAGGTTGTAGAGCATGTGCTTGGCGCCGATGGCCACCGCGCATTGCCTGCGCGTGTATCCATGCAGACCGAGCGCGTTGAGGTGGGCGAGAAAGGCGTCCAGCAGATCATCGCGGCCGCGGTTGGAACCGTAGCTGCCGGAATCGCTGCCGAGCGCGTCGCGCACCGCCTGGTAGACGTGCTGGCCAGGCAGGAATCCGGGCACGCCGATCGAGAAACTGATGATGTCCTGACCCTCGGCCTTCATGCGCTTTGCCTTCTCGGCAATGACCATGATCGCGCTGGGCTTGGCGCGACCGACACGGGCGGCGAGCTGGGGCATGCGAAAGTCCTTCGGAGCGGGCGAAAAAACCGTCCAAGGATACCATGCTGCACTGCGGCGTAAGGCGGCCGCGCTACACTTGGGCGCCTTGCCTTTCCGTTCCCGCCTGGAGTCTCGCCATGTACCTGCTGATCGCCGGCCTGGTCCTTTTCATCGGCATCCATCTGGTGCCCTGGTTTCCGCCGCTGCGCAAGGCGGCGCTGTCCAGGCTGGGCCGCAACGGCTATCGCGGCCTGTATTCGCTGCTGGCGCTGGCTGGACTGGTGCTGGTGGTCATCGGCTGGGGCCGCGCCGAGTATCAGGGCGTGTACGTGCCGCCGACCTGGGGCCGGCACCTCACCTACCCGCTGCTGCTGGCCGCCTTCATCCTGCTGCCGGCGGCGCACATGAAGGGCAACATCAAGCGCTTCACCCGCCATCCCATGCTGTGGGGCGCGGTGCTGTGGGCGCTCGGTCACCTGCTGGTGCGCGGCGACCTCAAGTCGCTCGTGCTGTTCGGCGGCATCGCCGCGTACAGCCTGCTGGCCATGGTCTCGGCGAATGCCCGCGGGGCGAAGAAGCAGGAGGAGCGCTATCCGCTGAAGCGCGACCTGATGGTGGTGGCCGCCGGTGTGGTGGCTTTCGTCGCATTCGTTTTCCTGCACCCGTACCTGATCGGTGTCGCCGTCATCCCGCGGTAAGCATGGAGTCTGCCTCCCGCCGAGCGAGATGATCGCCGCGCAAGGCGTGCGGTTCGCGATGCGCGTGAACGATCGACCTGGGCGGATTGCCACAACAGGATCATTGCGAGACGGGAATGCCCGAGCCCCTCATCCAGACGGGTCGGGCATTCAGCTTCGCGCGGAACCGATTGCCTTTCGCCGTCGTCGCTTGGCGGCGCGATGCAGTGCCTTCTCTGCCTCGACGACCACGAACAGCACACCCGCGAGCCCAATGATCCAGAGCCATTCCGCCACGCCAAGTCCAGTGGTGCCGAATACGCGTTGCATCGGAGGCGCATAGGTCAGCATCATCTGCAGGACCAGCAGAACCGCCACCGATATCCAGGCCCACGGGTTGGCGAACAGCGCCTCGCGCGTCCAGCCGGGCGCCACCCATCGGCGGCTGTTGAACAGGTAGACGATCTCCCCGAACACCAGCATGTTCACCGCGACCGTACGACCCGTAAGCTCATCGCCCGAGTCCAGGATTTCGATCATGTACAGCGCGAAGGTGGCAGCGGTCAGCAGCCCGCCCACCCAGGCGATTCGCCAGGCTACGAAGGGTGTGATCAGACCGCGTCCCATCGGACGCGGACGCCGCTGCATCACGTTGCCCTCCAGGGGCTCGAAAGCCAGCGACAGCGCCAGGGTGACGGCAGTGGCCATGTTGATCCAGAGAATCTGCACCGGGGTGATGGGCAGGGCCACACCGGCCAGTACCGCAAGCAGAATGACCATGGCCTCTGCCGCATTGGTGGGCAGGATGAACAAGATCGCCTTGCGAATGTTGTCGTAGACGCCGCGACCTTCCTCGATGCCACTGACGATGGTGGCGAAGTTGTCGTCGGCAAGCACCATTTCCGCGGCCTGCCTGGAAGCCTCGGTGCCCTTGATGCCCATGGCGACGCCGATGTCGGCGCGCTTGAGCGCCGGCGCATCGTTGGCGCCGTCGCCGGTCATCGCCACCACGTTGCCACGCGCCTGCAGCGCCGTGACCAGCCGTAGCTTGTGCTCGGGCGTGGTGCGGGCGTAGACATGCACGTCGTCGACCTGGTCCGCCAGACCCTGCGCTGACAGCAAGTCGATCTCCGGCCCGGTCAGCACACCACCCCCGCCTGCAATTCCAAGATGTCGCGCGATCGCGGTCGCCGTGGCGCCATGGTCGCCGGTGATCATCTTCACGGTGATCCCGGCATCGCGGCAGGCTGCAACTGCGGCGGGAACTTCAGGACGCGGCGGGTCGGCGAAGCCCACCAGTCCCAGAAGGCAGAGATCGCTTTCGACATCCGTATCCTCCAGCCGGTGCTTGCCCTCGCCAAGACGTCGCTCGGCTATGGCCAGCACGCGAAGGCCGTCGCGCGCCATGCTCTCGAGTTGCCGCCGCCAGCGTTCGGCCTGCAGCGGTCGTACGCCGCGACTTTCATACTGCATGCTGCATCGATCGATCACCCGCTCCGGCGCGCCTTTCATGCAAAGACGGCCGGAATGCAGTGTTACCATGTACTTGTGCTCTGACGAGAAAGGCAACAGCGCACGCCGCGGGCTGTCCTGGCGCAAGGCATCCACGTCAAGACCTGCCGCCAACGCCAGCTCGACCAGCGCACGTTCGAGCGGATCGCCACCCTCGGCGCCGACATCAACGTCGTTGCACAGCGTTGCCGCCTCCAGCAGCAGGCGGAGTTCATCGTTGTCCACGGTGGCCTCTCCTGCACCGATCAGGCCGCCCGCCACACCAATGCACTCGGCCACCAGCTCGTTGCGCGTCAACGTGCCGGTCTTGTCGGTACAGATCACGCTGACCGCGCCGAGCGTCTCCACCGCCGGCAACTGGCGCACGATCGCCTTGCGCGCACTCATCCGCTGCACACCAATGGCCAGGGTGATGCTGATGATGGCCGGCAAACCTTCTGGAATGGCGGCCACGGCCAGGGCCACGCCGGCCATGAAGCCCTCGCTGAGAGCGATGCCGTGGAGCCAGCGCCCGAACGCGACCATCAATGCCGCCATCAACAGGATCACGACGGTCAGCAGATGTCCGAAGCGGGCGATTTCCCGCAATAGCGGCGTGGTCAGCCTGCGCACCTCGCCAAGCAGGGTGCTGATGCGACCGAGTTCTGTCGCCGAGCCGGTGGCCACCGTCACGCCCACGCCCTGACCGGCCGCAACCATGGTCCCCGAATAGGCCATGCACGCCCGGTCGGCGAGCGCCGTGTCGGCGCCAAGGGCATCGACATGCTTGCTGACAGGCATCGACTCTCCTGTCAGCGCCGCCTGTTCTATGCGCAGACTGTGGCTTTCCAGCAGGCGGATGTCGGCCGGAACCTTGTCGCCCGCCCTGAGCCTGACGATATCACCTGGCACCAGGTGTTCGGCGGGAATGGCCCGCCAGCAGCCGTCGCGACGTGCGTGTGCACGGAGCGCGAGCATCTGACCGATCGCATCCATGGCGCGCTCTGCCTTGCCTTCCTGTATGAAGCCGATCAATGCGTTGGCCACGACTACGGCGAGGATGACCGCGGCGTCCACCCAGTGGTCCATGAACGAGGCGGCGATACCCGCCACCAGCAGGATGTAAATGAGGACGTTGTGGAACTGCATCAACAGGCGTTTCCACGCCGCGCGCGGTGGGCCCGTGGGCAGCGCATTGGGCCCGTGCACCGCCAGCCGGGATTGCGCCTTCTCGGTGCTCAGGCCGCGCCGGTTCGCGTCGAGACTCTCGAGCACCGCCGCCGCATCCACGGCGTGCCAGTCAGGCGTACGGTCCGGTTCCTGCGCGGCGACATCGCGTTTGTTCATGTCGTCGGAGTGTACCGAGCGCGTGGACGGGCGGCTTGACTCCGGTCAGCTTTCCGACTGTGGGTGTCGCGCCGGCACCGGCCCTGTCCCTCCCGCCCCACCAGGGCGCGACTGCCTCAAGGCCTCAGGACGGCATTCCAGCGCGCCAGGTGGTCCGCGGTGGCCTCGAACAGCGCAGTGGTATCGCCCTCGATGGCGATCGAGCCGATCTTCTCGCCGGCACGCACCTGGTCCACCACCGCCTGGTCGGTCTGGTCGATCACCTCGCCGAACACGGTGTGCTTGCCGTCGAGCCAAGGCGTTGCCACGTGGGTGATGAAGAACTGACTGCCGTTGGTGCCGGGTCCGGCGTTGGCCATCGACAGCATGCCCGGCTTGTCGTGGCGGAGGTCGGGCCGGCATTCGTCCTCGAAACGGTAGCCGGGACCGCCCGTCCCCGAGCCGTGCGGACAGCCGCCCTGGATCATGAAATCGGGAATGACGCGGTGGAAGCTCAGCCCGTCGTAATAGCCCCTCTGCGCCAGGTTGGCGAAATTGGCCACCGTGATCGGCGTCTTGTCGGCGAACAGGCGCAGGCGGATGTTGCCGCGGGCAGTGCGGATGGTGGCGGTGATGGCGGACATGGCAGATTCCCGGTTGAGCGACCGCAGAGTGTAACCACAAGGCGGCAGCCCGCGGTGCTGCGCTCAGGCGCCGCGGGTTGCCGGGACGGATCAGGCTGCCTTCAGGGTTTCCTCGCCCGGGCTCCAGTTGCAGGCACAAAGCCCGTCGGTCTGCAGCGCATCGAGCACGCGCAGGACTTCCTGCGGGCTGCGGCCGACGCTGAGATCGGTGACGTAGACGAAGCGGATGATGCCTTCCGGATCGACCAGAAAGGTGGCGCGCTGGGCCACACCCTCGGCCTTGTCGAGGATTCCCAGCGCCTCCGAGAACTCACGCTTGATATCGGACAGCATCGGGAACGGCAGCTCGCGCAGGTCCCTGTGGTCGCGGCGCCAGGCCAGGTGCACGAACTCCGAATCGATGGACCCGGTCAGGATCTGGCAGTCGCGGTCGGCAAACTGCGGGTGCAGGTCGGCGAAGCCCTTGATCTCGGTCGGGCAGACGAAGGTGAAGTCCTTCGGGTAGAAGAACAGACACAGCCACTTGCCCTGGTACGTATCGTTGTCGATGTCGACGAACGCCGTGGCCAGGTCGTTCGAAACGGTGGCCTTGAGCCGGAACCGGGGAAGCTTGTCGCCAATACTGAGCATGGTCGCTCCTTGTCGATGGTTGAACGGGAAATCGGGCGGCGGAGCCGCGCACCGCGCGCATTGTGCGATCGCAGCATTCATCGTTCAAGTGGATGCCTGTGATATAAGCGATATACGCCGTCTATGCAGATGCCATGAACCTGCGCGACCTCGCCTACCTGGTGGCCCTCGACGACCATCGCCACTTCGGTCGGGCGGCGGAAGCCAGTTTCGTCAGCCAGCCCACGCTGTCCACCCAGGTCAGGAAACTGGAAGAGGAACTCGGCATCACGCTGATCGAGCGCGCCCCACGCAGGATCATGTTCACCGACGCCGGCAAGGCCATCCTGTCGCACGCGCGCGCGGTCCTGGCCGAGGTCGACGCCATTCGCGACTACGCACGCCGTTCCGGCGACCCCGAAGCCGGCACCATTCGGCTCGGCATCTTTCCCACCCTGGGCCCGTACCTGCTGCCGCATGTCGTTCCCCGCCTGCACAAGCGCTTCCCGCGTCTGGAACTGCTGCTGGTGGAGGAGAAGACCGACGATGTGCTGGAGCAGTTGCGTGACGGCAAGCTCGACGCCGGCCTGCTGGCCCTGCCGATCGAGGATGCACGTCTTCACGTCGAGACCCTGTTCACCGAGCCCTTCGTCCTGGCCACGCCGCCCACCCATGCACTGGCCCGGCGCAAGCATTTGAGCCTGTCCGATCTCAGCGAGCAGAGCGTGCTGCTGCTGGAGGACGGCCACTGTCTGCGCCAGCAGGCGCTCGACGTGTGCGAACTGGCCGGCGCCAGCGAACGCGCCGGATTCCGCGCGACCAGCCTGGAAACCCTGCGGCAAATGGTCGCCGCCGATGTCGGGGTCACCCTGCTGCCGACGCTGGCGATCAAGCCGCCGGTGCCCCAGGTCAAGGGTCTGCGCCTGATCCCCTTCGACGATCCGCCGCCATCACGCAGTATCGCCATGGTGTGGCGCAGGACCAGCGTGCAGCACGGCTTGCTGCTCAAGCTGGCCGAGGCTTTCCGCGCACTGCCGGCAGACCTGCTCGATCCGCGCAAGGGCGGCCAGCCGGCGCCGCGTGTAGCATGACGGGTCGTTTTCGCACGAGTACCACCATGCACCGAGTCCTGCCCGCGACCGTCACCGCCCTGTTCCTTGCCGCCTGCACGTCACCGGAAAGCACCGAGGTCGAGCGTACGCCCCCCGGCCCCGGCCTGCTGCTCGATGCCGGCTTCGTGCCCGAAGCCGATGACCGGCGCTTCGCCTGGCGCTACACCCAGCATGCCGGCGAAGATTCCTACATCTTCGACGTGGCCGATGGCGTGCTCGAAATCCGCCGCATGGCCACGCAGCCCTGGGCGCTTGCTTCACAGGTGCTGTCCGCGCAAGGGCTCGAGGGGGCCGTGCTGGAGTTTTCCGCCGAGTTGTCCGGCTCGCTGACCGAGCTGGGACGCCCCTTGATCGAGGTGACCGGGCTTGCCGTGAACGTTCGCGGCATTTCGCCGCTCATCCCCTTCGCCGCGGGCAAGAGTACGCTGTTTACCGCCACCGTCGAGCCGGGCCTGGGCGTGGGCGAGTACGACTGGCATCGCCAGAGCCTGCGCTTCGAGGTGCCGCCAGGCGCCACCGACATCGAGGTGGCCATCCAGCACGGACTCGGCGGCACCCTGCGCGCGCGCTGGCCAAGCCTGGTCGTGCTGGAACGGCCCCCGGGGGCAGAAGAGCCAGAGCCGACCGATTGATGCCGCAGTCGCAGCTGTCGGTCCGGTTTCGGGCATGAGGGCGGCTGCGGCGAAGGGTCTCCGAATCCAATAGACTGTCGGCAAGGCCGACCGGAGGTTCGGACTGCGTGTGGCAAGACCCCGGCCACAGCACGGCGAACCTTCCGGGTTGCGGCGCTCCCGCATGGGCGAGGCGTCTTTCCCTGGTGCGCCCATGCCGCGAACGAGGCTTGCCCATGCATACACGTCGCTCCATTCCGCTTCGGATCCTTTCGATCCTTGTCCTCGCGCCACTGACACAAGCGCAAGCTTTCGATGCCGAGGCTTTGCGCGAACTGGACCGTGAGGCGCTGCGCAAGGCCGAGGCGCGCATGTCGGAATTCTTCGAACCGGGCGGCGACCAGCTCGCCCGCGAGCCGGCGACGCCGGAAGAACGCTATCTGCTGCAACACCTTGCTGCCGAACACGCCGAGATGACGCGGCCGCCTCGGCAGACCCTGTACGCCGATGGCACACGACTGATCGAACACCCGCGCAGCCTGACCCATTTCAGCCGCATCGAGGTCGATGAACAAGGGCAGCCGTTCCTGCAATGCGGCGCCTACCGACCGCCCTTCGGACAGGGTCCCGCAGACTTCCGCTTTCCTGGGGCGGCGGTATCGCCGGGGCATGCCGCGCAGGCGACCGTGACCTTGCCGATGCCGGTCGAGGCGAAGGCGACCACGCCGGTCGCGAAGTCGCTCGGGCCGGTGATCGAAGTGATCTATCTCGATCCCGCCGGCTTCGGATTCTTCGACACGCGCGCGGTGACGCCGCTACCCGGCAATCCGGCCACCACCCTCGGCGCACAGCGCCAGGTCGTGCTCAAGGCCGCACTGGACGTGTGGGGAAGTCGCCTCGACAGCAATGTGCCGATTCGCGTCCAGGCGCGATTCCACGATTTCGGTTGCGGCGACGGAGACGAGGTCGGAACCGTCGGAACCGGTGGACCCACCCTGGTCGTGAGCAACTTTTCCCAGGCACCGCAGGCGGACACCAACTACCCGGTTGCTCTGGCCACGGCCCTGGCCGGGCAGCGCTTCGGCGGTGCCGCTGCGGAACTCAGCATCCGTCTGCATTCCCGGATCGACGAGGAACTGTGCCTGCAAGGGATACCCGAGGGTTTCTGGTATGGCCTGGACATGGACACCGCGCCGGCGCTCGGCACCTTTTCGTTCTACGCCCTGGTGGTCCACGAACTTGCGCACGGCCTCGGCTTTGCCGCCATGGTCAACATGAGCACCGGCAGTTTCCTGGGCAACCCGCCCCTCCCCGACATCTACTCCGGGTCCCTGTTCAGCCTGACCCTGCAACGGACCTGGAGCGAAATGACGGCGGCGCAACGCGTGACCACCTCTACCGATGCGCCCAACCTGGTCTGGCTCGGCGAGCACGTCAACCTGCATGCCAGCGAGCGTCTGCTACCGCCAGGCGAGATCCGCGTTCAGCCCTCGGTGGCGGGGGTATCCAGCTTCCAGGCATTCATCCACGGCTTCCCGCCGTTCCTGGATCGGACCGGACTGACCGCGCCGCTGGTCGTGGCCAGCAACCCCATCGACGATCCGCCCGATGCCGGGCGCGCGAGTACCGACGCCTGCCAACCGCTGCTCAACAGCGCGGAGGTCGCTGGCAGCATCGTGCTGGCGACGCGCGGCTCATGCTTCTTCAGCCTGAAGTGGCAACACGTGTACGAGGCTGGCGGCGCGGCCTTGCTGCTGGCGGACAACCTGCCGGCGAACCACGAGAGCGCACTGCAGCGAAATACGCAGATGGCCCTGGCCACGCGACTGCCGATTCCGATCTGGTCGATCACCCAGGCTGCCGGAAACAGCCTGCTTCAGCATGGCCCGGCCACCGTGACCCTGGGCTACAACGAGGACGGCCCGGTACCGGGCACCAACGCCGGACTGGTGGTCATGGAGGGCACCACCGACAGCGGCGGATCCAATGTTCACCACTTCGCGCGCGATCCGTTTCCACCGTCGGTCATGGCCTCGAGCATTTCCAACGCCACCCACAGCAGCCTTCCGGACATGGTGCCCGACCTGCTCCGCGACATCGGCTGGCCGATGGCCGATGCCAAGCAGGGCCAGTTCAGCGGCAGCTGGTTCGCTCCGGCACGCTCCGGCGAAGGCTGCCAGCTGATCCTGGAGGCCGACCAGCACACCTTCATCCTTACCTGCTACCTGTACCTCGGCGGCGAACAGGTGTGGCTGCTCGGCACCGCGGTGCGCAACCGCGATGTACTCGCCTTCGATGACGTCCACATCACCCGCGGCGCGCAGTACGGCGAGGCATTCGACCCCGACGAGGTGGAGCGCATCGCCTGGGGCCGCATCCGCATGCAGTTGTTCGATTGCAACAACGCGCTGTTCGAGTTCCATCCATCGCTCGCGCCCTACAACGAGTTCATGGTATCGATGACCAAGCTCGCGGCGGGCAACTGCCAGCGTACCGTCGCCAACCAGCCCGACCGCAGCCTGGCCGGCAGCTATTTCCAGCAGGAGCGTTCCGGCGAGGGCATCCAGATCGCCCAGGAGGCGAACGGCACCACCGTGATCCTGACCTATTACACCTACAGCGGGGGCGAACAGCTTTGGGCCATCGGTACCGGCACCCTGCAGGGCGATCGCGTCCAGTTCAATGACATGCACATCACCCGCGGTGGCGACTACGGTCCCGGCCTCGATCCGGACGCGGTCGAGCGAATCGCGTTCGGCACCGTCACCGTGGACCGGCTCGACTGCAACCAGGTGCGCGTGCAGATCGATCCTGTCCTGCCCGAACTCGATCCCAGCGACAGGGTGCTGACGCGCATCGTCACGCGCCAGTGCTAGAGGTGTGGGGAGCAGGGAGTGGGGAAGAGCGGGAAGCCCTCCTTGCAGAGCGCAGCCTTGCGCGACCATCGGTTCGATTCGTTGCGATACACACGTCGCCCACGAGTGGGTTCCTACAGGAAGGTTCTCGTGCTCTTCCCTGCTCCCTGCTCCCTGCTCCCCCTAACCAGGCACACACACCCCCGTGCCGCCCAGCCCGCAGTAGCCGCCGGGATTCTTGGCCAGGTACTGCTGGTGATCATCCTCGGCGTAGTAGAACGCCGGCGGCGGGAACACGATCTCGGTGGTGATCGCGCCCAGGCCCGCTGAACGCAACGGCCCCTGGAAAGCGTCGCGGGAGGCCAGCGCCGCACGCTGCTGCCCTTCCGTGAAGCAATAGATGCCCGACCGGTACTGGGTGCCGACATCGTTGCCCTGGCGCATGCCCTGGGTCGGATCGTGGCTCTCCCAGAACACCTTGAGCAACGCTTCAATCACGACCGCCTGCGGCTGGTAGATCACCAGCACCACTTCGTCGTGACCGGTCAGTCCCGAGCACACCTCGCGGTAGGTGGGATTCGGCGTGAAGCCTCCAGCGTAGCCGACTGCGGTGGTGTACACGCCCGGTATCGACCAGAACAGGCGCTCGGCACCCCAGAAGCATCCCATGCCGAACAACACCCGCTCGCAACCCGGAAACTCGCCCTGCAACGGACGTCCGTGCACGAAATGGCGATTTTCGATGGGCATCGGTTCGCTGCGTCCGGGCGGCGCCTGCTCCGGGCGGGGCATCTGCATTTTTTCGGTGAATCCGATCATGCGGGTCGGGCCGTGGTGGGGGCTCCATTGTAGGCATCCGCGTGCAACGAGGGGATGCTGCCGAGCCGGTTCACCACCACAGGAACAAAGCGGGGCTCGGGCTGTTCCTAGAGCGGAGCTTGCTCCGCTCAAGCGTCGCGAAATGCCGGAAGGGACGGTGCCGAGCAAGCATGTCCTGAGCCCCGTCAAAGGGCTCGGCACTACGTGTGCGGTCCACGCGTTCAGGCGCGACGCCGCACCGTACCGAAAAAGATCCCGGCCAACGCCAGGGCGATCCCCAGGCCTTCGGCGCTGGTGACCGGCCGGGCGAACAGCCACACGTCCCAGACGAAGGCCAACGAGGGTTGCAGCAGGAGCAGCAGTCCCACCAGCGACGCCGGCAGGCGCGGGATGGCGTACAGGATCAGCAGCCAGCCGCCGACCTGGGTGACCAGGCCGAGCAGGGCCAGGTAGCCGAGGCTGGTCGCATCGGTCACCACCACGCTGTGGCCTTCCACCGCCACCGACAGCCACATCATCGCGGCACAGGCCAGGCTCACCTGCCACAGGCCGGTCTCGGGACGACTGGCGCCCACCGCCTGCTGAGCACGACGCAGCAGCAGGATGTAGGTGGCATAGGCCAGCGCGGTGGCGAGGCCGAACCAGACGCCGACGCGGTACTCGGGCGTGAAGGCAGCCCAGCCGATGCCGACCATCAGCCAAAGTCCGGCGACTGCCATCGCCAGTCCACCGAAGAAGCGCGGCCCCAGAACCTCGCGAAACAGCAGCCCACCGACCACGGCCAGCACGAACACCTGGAAGTTGGCGAGCAGGGTGGCCAATCCAGGGCCCACCAGCAGGATGCTGCGGTGATACAGGAACAGGTCGATGGCAAAGGCCAGAGCCGCCAGCAAGTAGAGCCCGGAACCCTTGCCGCGCGCCAGGAAGGGACGTCGGGTCCACAACAGCCAGATGCCAAGGAACAGCGCGCCGAAAGCCATGCGCCAGAAGGCAGAGACGCTGGGCGGCACTTCGGCGAGCTTGACCCAGACCGCGCCGGTGCTGAGGCAGGCCGCACCGGCCAGCATCGCGACCAGCGCGCGTGGTGGATACGAAATCATCGCGGCGCGTGGTTTCAGTAGATACCCGGGATACCGTGGCCGCTGAGGTCGGTCGGCGCCAGCGTGGCGACGCAATTGCGGCCGCTGGCCTTGGCTTTGTACAAGGCCTTGTCGGCACGCTCCTGCAGGGTCTGGATGGTGGCATCCTCGGCCTGACGCGCGGCCACGCCGACACTGATCGTCAGCGTGAGTTTGAGTCCGTTGCAGTCGATCTTGGTGCGCGCCACGGCCTTGCGCATGCGCTCGGCCAGGTCGCGTGCCTGGGTCAGACTGCGGCCGGGGAGAACCACCTGGAATTCCTCGCCACCGTAACGTGCCAGGCTGTCGCCCGCATCGAGCTGGCTGGCAATGACTTCAGCCACCGCGATCAGGCAACAGTCGCCGATCGCATGACCGTGCATGTCGTTGACCGCCTTGAAGTAGTCGAGATCGACGAACAGCACGGTAAGCGGCAGGCGCTGGCCGATGGCGGCTTTCAGGGCGGACTCCAGTGCGGCGTCGCCGGCACGGCGATTGAGCGCACCGGTCAGCGGATCCGACTCGGCCTCGCGTTGCAGGTTGACATGCGACATCACCTGCTTCGCCGTATCGAGCGCCACCCTGGCGAACTCCTGGGCGGTCTTCAACTCATCCGCCGTGAAGTCCTCCCAGGGCGACCGCTCCAGCAGCAGCGCGCCCCAGCCGGACCCGGCCAGCGGCAGCGGGACTACGGCGTATGTGCTGCTGCGTGCCGGCTCCTTGCCTTCGCCGGGCTCCTCCAGCTTGACCACCATCGGGGTCCGCGCGCGACAGATTCCGCGCAGCGCATCGAGGCGCGCCTTGAGCAGGCGGCCGAAATGGCTCTTCTCCTCGGGCGGCTCGCAGAACAGGTAGTCCTTGCCTTGATGTCCCTTGACGACGACTGCCGAGCACTGCTGTGGGATGAGTGGCGGAAGATCCGACATCAGCCGCTTGAGCGCCACCCACTCGGCATCGCCGGCGCCGGATCGGGAGAGTACCTCGTGCAGGCCGTCGACAAAGCTGCGCCGCGTCTGTTCCAGGCGCAAGGTCGCATCCACCTGGTCCTTGAGCAACTTGGCGCGATCGCGCTGGTGGCGAAACTCGATGACGCGCTCGGCCAGCACCACGGAGAACAGAAAGGCGGCCATGGCGGCGCCCACCTGATAGCCGTACAGGCCGATGCCGTGGGGGACGGGCAGACCGACCCCCAGGGCTACGCGCACCAGCACGCATACGCCAAGCAGCAGCCACACCCAGAAAAATGCCCGCGCCATCGTGCTGCCAGCCCTCCATACGCGCAGGCTTGCCATCAGCAGCAGCAGGCTGGTCGCGACCAGCACGGAATCGGCGCTGAGCTGCATGACCGGCACCCAGGCACGCACGTTCGGTACGCAGACCAGGGCCAGACCGAGCAAAGCCCAGCCGTACCATTTCAGGCTTCGGTCCAGGGGCGCGTCGAAACGGGCACTGTCGGCAAACGCGCGGAACAGCCACACCGAGGACGCCGCCGACAGGAACGCGAATGCATGGATGCCAAGAGCCCCCCAGGTGCCCAGCCATCCCAGGCCGTAGACGCCATAGAGGTGGCCGTTGGCGGAAAGAACCAGCATGAACACCGCGCCGCCCCAGGCAACGAAGGCCAGGTATGCGGGATCGCGCAACGCGGCATACAGGATCAGGTTGATCAGCAGCAGCACCAGGAACGCGGTGTAGATGGCTGTGAACAGGTTGCTCAAGCCGCGGTCGGCGGCCAGCGTGTCGCCCTCGCGCACGATGCGCGGATTGAGGTCGACCCGCACCTCGCTCACCACCCTGAGATACACACGCATGGTCTGCGCACCATCGCGAGGCAGGCGGAAAAAGAAGCCACCGCCAAGGGTCAGGGCTTGGGGCCCGGGCTGGAAGAAGCTCTCCGGCTGTGTGCTCCAACCAGCCCTTTCCTGCTCGACGAAGACCTCGATGGTCTCCGCCGGAACCCGATTCAGCGCGAGCAGCCAGTGGCCCTCGAACAGGTCCCGCTCCGAAGCAGTCGGCAGGGAGATGTCCAGACGCAACCAGAACGTGCGTCCCGGCGGACCGATGCGCAGCTCCTCCAGCGGAACCCTGGAAAAACTGGTGTCGTAGCGGCCAGCGAGAATGTCGTCGCGATCCGGGGGGTGCGGCCCGGCATCGTAGACTGCCAGGACCAGGGGCACCGACTCCGTTTCGGCCAGCGCCGATGGCGCAGGCAGACAGGCCACCGCGATCGCGGCCAGCAGGCCCAACCACCGACGACAGTCCAAGCGCGCCACCCGTCGCTCCCACCCGGCAAGGTCGCCCATGATGGGCGCAGGTCGTGGAGGGGTCAACGCGGCCAGGGACCCCTTGAGCAGGTCCGGGTACGCGGCGCTGCCCGGCCTAAGCCTCGAACACGCCGTCGCCGGGGCCCTCCTGCAGCACCGCGAGCACGTCGTGCGCACGCGCTTCGTCGTGGTCGGCCACCAGCACCTGCACCACGCCCAGCGGAGGCAGTTCACCGATGCCGCCCGCCAGATAGCCGCCGGAGACATGGCAGGCGATGCCTTCGGATTCCAGCAGCCCCTTGGCGACATGGGCGTCGAGCAGACTGTCGGCTCGGTATACGGTGCGCATGGGGTGGGTCTCGATGGGCTTGGCACTATCTTGCGTCGAGCGGCGGGTTGGGACAATGGGTCTGTCTGGAGAGCGTTTTCAGTGTTCAGTCTTCGCTGTTCAGACCATGGGTCGCGCCGCGTCCTGGTCGGATAAACTGCGCGGTCCCCATTGTCATCACCTGCCATGAGCTCCGAACCTCGAAACGACTTCATCCGCCAGATCGTCCGCGAGGACCTGGCCAGTGGCAGGCACTCGGCCGTACGCACGCGCTTTCCGCCGGAGCCGAACGGCTACCTGCACATCGGCCACGCCAAGTCGATCCACCTCAACTTCTCGGTGGCCGCGGAGTTCGGCGGCGACTGCAACCTGCGCTTCGACGACACCAATCCGTCGAAGGAGGACCCCGAGTACGTCGAGGCGATCAAGGAGGACGTGCACTGGCTCGGCTTCGACTGGCATGCGCTGCGTCATGCCTCGGACTACTTCGAGGTGTTCTACCTGGCCGCTGAGAAACTGGTCATCGACGGTCTGGCCTTCGTCTGCGACCTGACGGCCGATGAGGTGCGCGAGTACCGCGGCACTCTGACCGAGGCCGGCCGCGAGTCGCCCTACCGGGGGCGCAGCGTGGAGGAGAACCTCGACCTGTTCCGGCGCATGCGCGCCGGAGAATTCCCGGACGGCGCGCGCACGCTTCGCGCAAGGATCGACATGGCCAGTGGCAACATCAACCTGCGCGATCCGGCGCTGTACCGCATCAAGCACGTACCCCACCAGAACACCGGCGACGCCTGGTGCATCTACCCGATGTACGACTTCGCGCACTCGCTGTCCGACGCCATCGAGGGCATCACCCATTCGCTGTGCACGTTGGAATTCGAGGACCACCGGCCCCTGTACGACTGGTGCGTGGATCGCGTCGCCCTGCACCATCACCCCGAGTTGCTCAAGCCGCTGCTCGACCGCGGCCTGCCCAACGAGGCCGCCAAGCCGCGCCAGATCGAGTTCTCGCGCCTCAACATCAACTACACGGTGATGAGCAAGCGCAAGCTTATGGCGCTGGTGCAGGAGGGACTGGTGGATGGCTGGGACGATCCGCGCATGCCCACCCTGCAGGGCATCCGCCGCCGTGGTTTCACCCCGGGGAGCCTGCGCCTGTTCGCCGAGCGAATCGGCATCAGCAAGCAGAACTCGCTGATCGACTTCTCGGTACTGGAAGGCTGCGTGCGTGAGGACCTGGATGCCGCCGCGCCGCGCCGAATGGCGGTGATCGCGCCGCTCAAGCTGGTGATCGTCAACCTGCCGGAAGACCACGAGGAATATCTGGCCTTTCCCAACCACCCCAAGGACGAGGCCTTCGGCAGCCGCCAGGTGCCGTTTTCGCGCGAGCTGTGGATCGAGCGCGCGGATTTCGCCGAGGAACCGCCCAAGGGCTTCCATCGACTGGTGCCCGACGGCGAAGTGCGCCTGCGCGGTGTCGGCATCGTGCGCTGTGTGGAAGTCGTCAAGGAAGGTGACGAAGTAGTGGAATTGCGTGCCTGCCTCGACCCGGACACCCGCGCCGGCATGGAGGGCGCCAACCGCAAGGTGAAAGGCACCATCCACTGGGTCAGCGCGCGCCATGCGGTGGCGACCGAAGTACGCCTGTACGACCGGCTGTTCGGAGTGCCCGATCCCGACGACGACACCGACGGTCGCACCTACCGCGACCATCTGAATCCGGATTCCAGGAGCATCGTGCAGGGCTGGCTGGAACCGTCTGCGGCGCAGGTGGAACCCGAAACGCATCTTCAGTTCGAGCGCCTCGGATACTTCGTCGCCGACCGCCGCGATCACCAGACGGCACGGCCCGTGTTCAACCGCACCGTAACCCTGCGCGACACCTGGGCCGCCAAGATCTGAAAGGCGCTTCGGCAGGCTGTCGGCTTGCGCAGCCGGGACGTGCAAGGCAGAGTGCCGGCCATGCACGTTCTGTCCCGCCTGCCGAGCCTGACCCTCGCTGCCTGCGTCGATGGCCGTTGCCGAAGCATCGAGCCTGAAAAGATGCATTGGGTGCGACCGTGATCGGCCTCGAGGTGCACCTCAGCCTGCCCGCGTGGATGGCCGAGTTCACCGGCATCGACACGCGTTATAAGCAGGATGCCGACAAGGTGGCGCTGGCCATCGAGCTTTCGCGACGCAACGTGATGTCAGACGGCGGCGGCCCCTTCGGTGCCGCACTTTTCGACGGCGAGGGCCGTCTGGCCGGCGTCGGCGTCAACCAGGTGGTGCCGCAGAACTGCTCGGCCGCCCACGCAGAAATGATGGCCTACATGAGCGCCCAGCAGACGCTGGGGCGCTTCCGCCTCGACGATGACGGCGGCCGCTACACCCTGGCGACATCCGCGCAACCCTGCTGTCAATGCTACGGTGCCACCTTCTGGGCCGGCATCAGCGAGCTTGTGATCGGCGCGCGCGGCGAGGACGTGGAATCCCTCACCGAATTCGACGAGGGCCCGCTGCCAGCCGACTGGATCGGCGAACTCGAACGTCGCGGCATCGCCGTACGGCGCGACGTCCTGCGTGCGGAGGCGTGCGCGGTGCTGAGACTGTATTCGGAGCGGGGGGGGAGGATGTATTGAGTTTTGAGGGCCTAGGGCTTAGGGCCTAGGGCCTAGGGGAAACGCCCGCGAAACCACCTTCTTCAGGATCCATGACGCTAACGCACAACGAGGCGCATCGAATTCGACTCTGCACTTCAACCTTGTCACCTCTAGGCCCTAAGCCCTAGGCCCTAGGCCCTAAGCCCTAAAGCCCTAGGCCCAAGGCCCTCGACCCCCAACCACCGCCCTACCATGACCACCCCCATCCCCACCGACATCGACACCATCAGCTTCGACTGCTACGGCACCCTGATCGACTGGGAACGGGGAATTGCGGGGGCGGTGTCGTCGTTGTTCATGCGTGCCGACCGCACCCTGCTGGTGCCGGCGGTGCTGTCAATCTACGCCGAAGTCGAGGCGCGTGCCGAGCGGCCACCGTACCGCAGCTACCGGGATGTCCAGGCCCTGTGCATGCTCGGCATCGCGCAGAACTTCGGGCTGCGCCTCGAACCCGGCGAGGAAAATCGACTGAGCGAGAGCATGGCCCAGTGGCCGCCCTTCGCGGACAGCGTGGAGGGCCTGGCGCGGCTGAAGAAACGCTACCGGCTGGCGGTACTGTCCAATGTCGACCGCGATCTTTTCGAGGCTACCCAGAACGCCCTGGGCCGGCCTTTCGACCTGGTGCTGACCGCCGAGGACATCGGCAGCTACAAGCCCGACCCGGCCAATTTCAGGCGCCTGATCGAAGCACTCGGCGTGCCGCCCGAGCGCATCCTGCATGCCGCCCAGAGCCGCTTCCACGACATCGCCCCGGCACGTGCGCTTGGCATGAACACGGTGTGGGTGCGGCGCGGCCAGAGCAGCGGTGGCGCGGTACCGGACAGCGCCGCCGAGCCACATGCCACGGTGGACACGCTGACCGAGCTGTGCGAGCTGCTCGGTGTGCCGTAGCGCACGGCGCGACCTGGCCGGTCCGGATTGAACGCACTGCTGCTCTACTGCAGGGCTGGCTTCGAGGCCGAGTGCGCGGCCGAGATCGCAGAACGCGCAGGTGAGCGCCATCCCGGCTACGCGCGCACCGAGCACGGCAGCGCCTTCGTCGAGTGGTTCTGCGAGTCGCCCGAGGCTCTGGCTGCGACGCTTCCCTGGCGCACGCTGATCTTCGCCCGCCAGCGACTGGCCGTGATTGCCGATATCGACGCCATGCCGACCGAAGATCGTCTGACCCCGATTCTCGCAACACTCGATGCGGTCGATCATGGCTTCGCCGAGGTGCGCGTCGAGCATCCGGACTCCGACGCGGGCAAGTCGCTGGCCACCTTCTGCCGCAAGTTCGGGCATGCCGCCGCGGCTGCGCTGCGCAAGCGCGATCGCATCGACCCGCGCGGTCCGCGCCTGCACCTGTGCTTTCCGCACGGATCGCGCGTACTGATCGCCCTCGGCGACGCCGGCAGCGCGCCCTGGCCGCAGGGCATCCCGCGCCTGCGCCTGGCGCGGCAGGCGCCGAGCCGCTCGGCACTCAAGCTGGACGAAGCGCTGCATGTACTGCTGGACGACGAGGAGCGCGCGCGCTGGTTGAAACCCGGCATGGGCGCGGTCGATCTGGGTGCCGCGCCGGGCGGCTGGAGTTGGGTGCTGGCGCGGCAGGGTCTGCACGTCATCGCTGTCGACAACGGCCCGCTGGCCGATGCCGCCATCGCCACCGGGCTGATCGAGCATCGCCGCGAGGACGGCTTCCGCTTTCGCCCCTCGCAGCCCGCCGACTGGCTGGTATGCG
>DAOMOD010000001.1:0-24380 GCA_035444205.1 Lysobacteraceae bacterium | reverse complement strand
CATGGTCGAGCAGCCGCGCCGTATCGCCGCACTCATGGCCGCGTGGTTGCGCGAAGGACTGGCCCGGCGCGTCCTGTTCAACCTCAAGCTGCCCATGAAGAAGCGCTGGCAGGAAACACGCCTGTGCCTCGACCTTTTGCGCGAGGACAGCGGCATGCGCCTCGATGTACGCGCGCGCCAGCTCTACCACGACCGCGAGGAGATCACCGTGCTGGCGATCCCCCTGTAGGAGCGCACCTCGTGCGCGACCGTCCCTTCGCTTCGATCGCGCGCCCTTGTCGCCCACAGGGTGGGCTCCTACAACAGCCGACCTGTAGGAGCGGCGACAGCCGCGACCGTCCCGTCGCTTCGATGCTGCGCCCTGGTCGCCCACAGGGTGGGCTCCTGCAACAGCCGACCTGTAGGAGCGGCGACAGCCGCGACCGTCCCGTCGCTTCGATGCTGCGCCCTGGTCGCCCACAGGGTGGGCTCCTGCAACAGCCGCCCTGTAGCGCACCTCGTGCGCGACCGTCCGGTCGCAACAGTCAATCCCTCAACAACTGCTCCACCGCCGCACGCAACTCCGGCGCTTGGGGCGTCACCTGCGGCGCGAAGCGCATCACCAGGCGCCCCTCGCCATCGCACAGGAATTTCTCGAAGTTCCAGCGAATGTCGCCGGCATACGGCGAATCGTCGCCGGCCAGCCAGCGGTACAGCGGATGCCGCCCCGGCCCGTTGACCTCGATCTTCCCGGTCAGCGGGAAGCTGACCTCGTAGTTCACGCTGCAGAAACTCTGGATCTCGAGCGGCGTGCCCGGCTCCTGCGCGCCAAACTGGTTGCAGGGCAGGCCGACGATGGTGAGCCCGCGCCCCCTGAACTCGCGCCACAGCGCTTCCAGCCCGGCGTACTGCGGCGTCAATCCGCATTGGCTGGCAACGTTGACCAGCAGCACCGGTCCTCCACGGAAGCGCTCGAAACGCAGCGGCTTGCCGTCGAGGGCTGGCAGCGAAAAATCGTGGAGTGAAGTCATGATGTCCATCTTCCGTCGCCCGCCCTGTGCATGAAGAATCGCTTCAGTGGGGCGATGCGATCGGCTACTGCCAGGCCCTGGCGGCGCAGGGCGGCCACCGCCGGGTGCTCATGGCCGAACAGGCGCTCGATGGCATCGAAGCTGCGCGCGGCGATGGCGTTCTCGCTGCGGCGCCAGCGCGCGTAGCGGCGCAGCACGTCGACTGCACCGATATCGCGACCGGCATCGCGGGCGCGGCCGATCACATCCATCAGCGCCGCCACGTCCAGAAACCCGAGGTTCACGCCCTGCCCCGCCAGCGGATGCACCACGTGGGCGGCATCGCCGGCCAGCACCAGGCGGCCCGCCTGGTAGGTCCGGGCCAGACCCAGCCTGAGCGGGAAAGCGGCGCGCGGACTGGCCACACGCAAGCGACCGAGGCGCGCATCCGAGGCTTCGGTCAAGCGCTCGGAGAGTTCGTCGTCGGCCACGTCGAGCAGTCGCCTGGCTTCGGCCGCGGGTCGCGTCCACACGATCGAGCAACGTCCGTCGGACAAGGGCAGCAGCGCCAGTGGACCGCCCGGCCCGAAGCGCTGCCAGGCGGTGTCCTGGTGCGGCCGTTCGGGCTGCACGTGCAGCACCAGCCCCATCTGGCCGTAGTCGCGGCCGTCCACGTCGATGCCGGCCATGTCGCGCAGAGGCGAGGACGCACCGTCGGCGGCCACCACCACGCGGGCGCGCACGCTGCCGCCTGTGGCGAACGCCAGGGTGGCGTGGCTGCTCTCCTGCGACAGCGCCGCCACCTGGGCGGGACAGTGCATTTCCAACGCGGACTCGCGCTTGAGCGCCGCCCACAGGCGGTCGGCCACCAGCGCGTTCTCGACGATATGCCCCAGCTCGGCCAGACCCTCGCTGGCAGCATCGAAGGCGATCTCCCCCTCTTCTTCCCACACGCACATGCGCCGGAACGGCGCCACACGCGCGGCGGCGATGGCATCCCATACACCTACCTGCGCCAGCAGATCGCGCGATGCGCGACTCAGCGCCGACACGCGCAGACCGACGTCGTCCTCGCTTCGCCACTGCGCCGGCTCCTGCGCCTCGACCAGGGCGACGCGGACACCCCGCTTTGCCAACCCCAGTGCCGCCGCCGCACCGACCATGCCGGCGCCGACCACTGCCACATCGAACACGTCCCTGCGGCTCATGGGCGGATGCCCCGCAGCAGGCCCGGCGTCGCGCCGCGGTAGCCCATCGCCGCCAGCGCCAGACGATCGCGCAACGGCGGCAGCAGATTGAGCGCGGCGAAGCCGAGGCTGCGCAGCGTTCGCAACGGCGCCGGCAGGTCGGCGAACAGGCCGATCAGGCCGTGACTGAATGCGATCGTCTGTTCGCGGTCTTCGCGGCGGCGTGCGGCGTAGGCCGCCAGCAGGTCGGGGCTGCCGGGATCGGCCGCCGTCCGCAGCATCTCGGCCAGCGTGGCGGCGTCGCGAAGTCCCAGGTTGAAACCCTGCGCGGCCACCGGATGCAGGGTCTGCGCGGCATTGCCGACCAGCACCGTGCGCGCGCCGACAAGTCGTTCGGCCAGCACGCGCACCACCCGATAAGGATGGCGGACGCCGACCCGGCGCAGTCGCCCAAGACGCCAGCCCAGGCGCGCCTGCAGGGCATCGCGAAAGGCCGGGTCATCGAGTGCGGCGACGGCATCGGCGCCGTCGGCGGGCACGGTCCAGATCGAACCCAGGCGGCCGCCCGGCAAGGGCAGCACGGCCACCGGACCGTCCTCGGTGAAGCGCTCGAAGGCACAACCGCCGTGCGTGCGTTCGGCCACCAGATTGCTGACGAACAGGGTTTGCGCGTAATCGTGTTCGGCGGTGCCGATGCCGGCCATGTCGCGCACGCTGGATGCCGTCCCATCCGCACCGACCAGAAGGCGCGTTCGCAGCAGGCGCTCGCCAGCGTCGGTAGCGATGCGCACCTCGACACCATCGCCCACCGCCAGCGCAGCGCTGAGTCGACCTGGCGCGAGATGCAGCAGGCCATCGATGGCCGCCACCCGCGCCTGCAGCGCCTCGCCCAGCGCGCGTGCCGGCAGCACCGCGCCGAAGGCATCGAGATCATGGTCGGCTGCATCCAGTCGCAGACTGCCGAAATCGCCGCGGCTCGACACATGCACGCTGCGGATGGACTCGGCCGGTTCGCCAAGCCGCGACCACACATCGAGCGCGGTCAATGCCTGCACCGTGGCCCGCGCCAGCGCCAGATTGCGCTCGTCGAAGCTGGGTGGCGACGCGGTGCCGGGGCGTGCGGCTTCCACCAGTCCCACCCGCAATCCACTGCCGTCGAGCGCCGCCGCCAGGCTGCACCCGACCAGCCCGCCGCCGACGATCAGAATGTCGAGATCGTGTTGCATCCCACCATCATAGCGATCCGCACCCCCCGGTAGGAGCGCACCTCGTGCGCGACCGTCCCGTCGCAGCTGTGTCGCGCCCTTGTCGCCCACAAGGTGGGCTCCTACATGAGCAATGCCCTGCAGGGGCGCGCCTCGTGCGCGACCTGACCCTCCACCCGAACCACCAATCGTGGCTGTCGCCGCGCCCACCCGGCTACGACATGAACCATTCGGGCTAAAATGCCCGTTCACTCCACGGAAGCCCGTCCATGACCCTCAGCCTCACGCAACGCATCGGAATCCTGCTGGCGCTCGCCGCGGTGATCTTCGCCACCCGCATCGGTCACTTCGCGCCGCTGCCCGATGCAACGTGGGCGGCGTTCTTCCTGGGCGGCTTCTACCTGCGCGGCGCCTCGCGCTGGGGTTTCCCTGCCCTCATGGTCGTGGCGGTACTGGCCGACTGGATCGTGATCAGCGGCACCGGACAGAATTTCTGGACCCACTACTGCGTATCGCCGGCCTACTGGTTCCTGCTGCCCGCCTATTTCAGCCTGTGGGCTGGCGGCCTGGTACTGCGCCGCTACTACCGCGGTCTCGGCCTGCGCGAACTGGGCCTGCTGGCGTTGACCGTGCCGGTCGCGGCCAGCCTTTGCTTCCTGCTCTCCAACGGCAGCTTCTACTGGCTGAGCCCGGTGGTGTCCGAGCCCACCTGGTCGGGCTGGATGACCAACCTGGGTCACTGGTACTTGCCTTACCTCAGGAGCACCAGTATCCACGTCGCCATCGGCGCCGGACTGCATGTGATGGCGGTGGCGCTGGCGCGCGCACTGGCTGGCTGGCAGGACCAGTCACAGCGCGCCTGATGGGCAACCGCCTCAGCAAGATCTATACCCGCACCGGCGACGACGGCAGCACCGGGCTGGGCGACGGCACGCGGGTGGCCAAGGATTCGGCACGCGTCGGAGCCTACGGCACCGTGGACGAAACCAGCTCGGCCATCGGCGTGGTGCTGGCCTGCGACCTGCCCGATGCCGTGCGCGAGGTGCTGACACAGGTGCAGCACCAGCTTTTCGATCTCGGCGGCGAGCTGTGCATCCCCGGCCATGCCGCCATCGACGACGCCGATGTCGAGCACCTGGAGCGCACCCTCGACCGTTTCAACGCCGACCTGCCGGCGCTGAAGGATTTCATCCTGCCCGGCGGCGGCGTGGCCGCGGCGCAGTGCCACCTGGCGCGCACGATCTGCCGGCGTGCCGAGCGCAAGGTGGTGAGCCTGGCGAGTCACGAGAGCATTCGGCCGCAGGCGGTCCGCTACCTCAACCGGCTTTCCGACCTGCTGTTCGTACTGGCGCGCGTCCTGGCGCGTCACAGCGGGCACGGCGAAGTGCTCTGGGACCACCAGCGGCGCAGGTAAACCACCCGTGAGCGTGCTGCTCTACACCCACCCCGCCTGCCTCGCGCACGATCCAGGCCCCGGCCACCCGGAGTGCCCGCCGCGCCTGGCTACCGTGCTGGCTGCGCTCGACCAGCCCTTGTTCGCCGCAGCGATCGAATACCGCGAAGCGCCTCGCGCCGACACAGCGCCGATCCTGCGCGCGCATGAGCGGTCCCTGTTCGACCGCGTCATGCAGCCGGTGGCCGCCGGCGATCATCGCCGCCTGGATGCCGACACCGCGATGTCCGAACACTCCGCCGAAGCCACACTGCGCGCCATAGGCGCACTGATCGCCGCGGTCGACGCGGTGATGGCCGGTGAGGCGCGACACGCATTCTGTGCGACGCGCCCTCCCGGGCACCACGCCACACGCGAACGCGCCATGGGCTTCTGCCCCCTGAACGGCATTGCCTGCGCCGCCCTGCATGCGGTGCATGCCCATGGACTGGAACGCGTGGCGGTGGTCGACTTCGACGTGCACCATGGCAACGGCACCGAGGCCATCCTCGCGTCCGACCCCCGTACCCTGTACGTTTCCAGCCACCAGTGGCCGTTGTATCCAGGTACCGGCAGCGAGCCGCGCATGGGCAACGCCGTCAATGCCATCCTGCCGCCCGGTTCAGGCCCGATCGCCTTCAGAGATGCCTGGAGCAAGACCCTGCTGCAGGCACTGGACGCGTTCGCCCCGCAGCTCGTGCTGGTGTCCGCCGGTTTCGACGCCCACCGCCTCGATCCCCTCGCCAATCTCAACCTGGGCGCTGAGGACTACGCCTGGATCACCACCGAACTGGCGGCCATCGCCGACCGCCACGCCGAGGGCCGCCTCGTCTCCACCCTGGAAGGCGGCTACAGTCTGACCGCGCTGAAAGAATCGGTGCGCGCCCATGTCGGCGCACTGCTGGACACACACAGCCCATGAAACAGTCCCTGGCCCTGGTGTCGGTTCTCGTCCGCGACTACGACGAAGCCATCGCGTTCTACGTCGGCACGCTGGGCTTTGCGCTGATCGAGGACACCTGGGTCGAGGCGCAGGCCAAGCGCTGGGTGGTGGTGGCGCCACCGGGCGCCGCCGCAGCGAAGATCCTGCTCGCGCGCGCGGCGAACGACGAGCAGGCCTCGCGCATCGGCAACCAGACCGGAGGTCGCGTGTTCCTGTTCCTGCACACCGACAACTTCTGGCGCGACTTCCACGCGTACCAGGCCCGCGGCGTCGTCTTCATACGCGAACCCAGCGAGGAACCCTACGGCACGGTGGCCGTGTTCCGGGATCTCTATGGCAACCTGTGGGACCTGATCGGTCCGCCCGCTTCCGGCTCCACTGGGGCGAATGGATCGGTGCAAGTCTGAGCGGGAAGCCCCGCCGGGTACGTGCAGCCCGTTTTCTCCTCCACCTGCCGATTGCGGACGCCGATACATCCTCGCTACGCACCTGGGTGAGCCTAGTCCGTACTGCGGGAATCAAGAGCGGCACGCGCGCGCCAGAAGGGTGCCTGCGGCCAGCGTGTTTCCTGTGCATAGAGGTGATCGCGCAGCGCCAGCATGGTTCGGAAGCGGCTGTCCAGCAGATCGCGATACCCATCCGCCGCATCGATCCTTCCCCTGCGCAGCCAACGCGCCACCACCTGCCCGGCTTCGCGGCCGTCTTCCATCGCCTTGTGGATACCGCGCGCCAGCAGCGGATCGAAGGTGCATGCGGCGTCGCCGGCCGCGAGCCAGCCGTCACCGACCATGGGATTCAGACACCCGGTCGGTGCCGGCATCGCCCGCATCCGGTCCTTCAGGAAGGTGCCGCCGGCGAGCCCCTGAGCGGCGTGGCGGCTGTCGGCCAGCAGGTCCAGCCACGGCCGCCAGCGATCCAGCCGACGCGCACGCAGGGTCTTCGCTTCGCAGGCCAGCGCGATGCATAGCCTGCCTTCGGGCAGGCCGGCGCGATACCACCAGCCTTCCTCTACTGATTCCACCAGGGTCAGCCGCTCGGCTGCGACCTGCGACGGTGGCAGGAAGTAGCCGTAGACGAAGAACAGGCGGTCGATCCAGCGTCGGCGCGCGCCCAGCATGCGTGCGAAGCGCGCATGGCAACCGCTGGCGTCGATGACGTGCCGTGCGTGCAGGTGCGTGACGCGATCGGCGTCACGCAGTTCGAGCACGAATCCGTCCGCGTGCCGCACCGCCGCGACCAGCCGCGTGCCGATGCGCACACACGTACCGGCCGCGCGCACCTCCTCCGCAAGCCAGGCATCGAAGCGGCGCCGATCGAGATGCCAGCCCGGCCCCATCGGCTGCAGCACGAAGTCGCTGTAGCCCAGTGTGTTGCTGCCCCAGGCGGAACAGTTGCCGAGGCAGGGCGCGTGCCCCTGCGTGGAAAATGCGTCCCACACGCCGAGCGACTGCAGCAGTCCTCGCGCATCCGGCGGCAGGCTCTCGCCCACGCGTGGACGCGCGTAACGACCTGCTTCGACCAGCGCCACGTCATCGATGCCTTGCCGCGCCAACGACAGCGCGGCCGCGCAACCGGCCGGGCCGCCGCCGATGACGGCGACCCGGACCTTCTGGCTAACTTCCACCCGGCGCCACCGAGTTCGGCCATGGCACGACCGGATCGCCACCGTCCTCCAGCAGGCTCTGCACTTCCAGGTACCAGGCCGGATTGAACGGCCCGCCGTCGGCCTTGGCGATGGCGTCGCCCTGCACCACGACGCCGATGCGATGCCACGACTGCACCATGTCGATGCGCTGCTGGAAGCGTCCGACCTGCGCCGGATCGAAGGGCTCGGTCTTGGTACCGGGGCCGCGCACCGAAAAGCGCTGCGCAGGCAGGGTACTGCCGCTGACGTCCCTGGCCGCATACACCGCCACCGGCCGCTGCGCCGGCCACGACCAGTACAGCAGGTTGTTCATCGGGATGGGCGGATCGGTGGTGTGCGTTGCGCAGGAGTTGTAGTCGGTGTGCCAGGGCAGGGCCATGAACTTGGAGGCATCGCCGGGCTCCAACCCCGGGCTGTCGGGGTCGGTATCGATCGGCTGCTTGTCGCCCAGCGGGTTGTTGACGATGTTCGGCGTGTAACCGACGCCAAGGAACGGCGTTCCGGCCTGCGCCTTGCCATAGTCGAGCGGCTTGGGCTTGATGCGGAAGGGACCGATACCCGAGGTCTGCCAATCCTGTACGTACAGCGCCGGGTCGCGGACGATGAAGGTCAGGTCGATGCCGGGGCTGAAGCGCCCGCCCAGGCAGTTCACCAGCATGGTCCTGTCCAGCGCCTCCCCGGCATTCAGCGTGATGTGCCCGTTTGCGTCGGACTTGCCCGCATTCCACTGTTCGAGGAAAAAGTACTGGGTCTTGCGCAGATACAGGAAGGGATCGCCGGCATCGCCGAGCGCGAGCGGCATGCGCCGCCCGTCGGTGAATTGCGCCGGGTCGTTCGGATTGCGGATGAAACCGAGCCCGCCGAGGATGGTGCTGGCCGGATCGTCGCCGGCCTTGATGGCATCCACCGCGCCGTGCGCGGTGGTGCCGGTGACGTTGAGGTTGGTGTTCCATTGCTGCACGGCCGCGGCGCGGAAGATCGGGAAGACTTCATCGTCGAAGGACGGCTGGTAGCTGGTCTGGAAACTGCCGTTGGCGAAAAGCTCCGGTCGCAGGTTCATGTGCCGCACCCAGACATCGTGGATGTCGTCCCACAACGACACCGAGTTCAGCGTCTGCGGCGCATAGGCGGGGTCGGTGGCGGTGACCCAGGCATGGCCCTGCACCGTCTGCGTGGAACCATCGTCGAACACCAGCACGGCGAACACCGGCCCGTCGCTGCAGTCGTCGAACCAACCGTCGTTGTCGATGTCGCTGTTCAGCGGAAACGGCTTGCCGGTGTTCGGGTCGATGCGCCCGCAGGCGCGCCCGTAGCCGCCGGTGACAAGCAGGCGACCCTGCGCATCGGTGCGCAGTTCGCCCAGCGTGTCGATCGGCCCATCAGGACAGTCCAGGTTCGGGAAGTGGTCGCCCGGAAAGGACTTCGGATACGAAGGCAACGGCGTCACGCCCTTGCCGTCCTGCCAGTAGCTGGCCGTGGTGGGCTGGTCGAAAGCCACCGGCGTCGCATTCGCGCCCTGCACCGTGCGCGGCCCGGGATCGATCACCAGCGTGGCCAGCCGCTTCCCGGCCCCGATATCGGGGCCGTCCTGCCGATTGCGCAACGGTGGCACCGCGCCCTTGGTGTAGGCACCGATGCCGTTCTCCTCGGGAATGATGTACCAGTTGGCCTTCTTGTTGGCCAGGTGCACCATCCACACGATGTCCTTGACCTGCCTGCCGTCGACCTTGCTGCCGATGACGACTTCCTGACCGTCGACGCCCATCGGCCATGTTTCGTTCGTCGATGCCGGGTAGGCATGGATGCGGAAGCGCGCCGCCTGGCGCTTCAGCGCGCCGCTGGAATCGCGCAGATCGCTGGAGTCGATCGGCGTGTCCTCGGTGCCGGGCTTCACCGGCAGGCCCCCGGTGCGACTGCCGTCGCCGTTCGCGATCGGCCATGCTGCCGGCGTGACCGGCTCCAGGTAGAAATCCTTGCTGTTGCCGACACGGGCGAAGCCGATGGCCGGATGGATGCGAAAATTCATGGTGCTCATGCTGCCTCCCTTATTCGGCGGCCTGGGCGGCCTGCTGGGCCGCCTGGTAATTGACGATGAAATGCGACAGGTTGAGATGCTTGGCCGCGACGATCTGCCCTGAAGGCGCACGTCCGGGCGCGCTCACGGTGACCGTGTGCACGCCGCCGTTGTGGCAGGCGAAACAGTTGGCGTCCTGGGTGAACGTCTCCATGCTGGTGTTGGCCAGACCGAGCGAGCCGATCTGCTGGTCGCCCTCTCGCATGGGCGCGCCGTTGGCGCCGGGAATGTCGCCGTCGCCGGTGGTCCACACCGCGCCGATCAGCTCGTAGTTGGCCCAAACCGAGCCGGCCAGGTGCGGCGCCACGCTCCGATTCAGCGCCTCGATGTTGGCGGTGTTCTGCGCGTTGCCACCGCCCCATGGCGCCAGCCGGCACACGCTGACCACGTTCAGCGGCGCGTTGACGTCGAACTGGTTCTGGATGGCCAGCGTGCTGTTCGGCGTGTACAAGGACCACGGCAGGCCGGTGGACGGTTCGCTGCCACCGGTGGGTACGGCATCGCAGTCGGGCGCGTTGGCCTTGTGCTCGAAGGTGGCCCAGATGAACTCCGGGTGATCCTTCACCACGCCCACCACGTGCATGCCCACCATCGCCAGCAGCACGTCCTGGGTCTTGCCGGTGTTGTCGGTGACCATGCCGTCCACCACCTCCACCAGCGGCACCGTGGCCGGCATGGTGTGGAAATGCGCCTCGGCATCCGGAATGAACACCTTGACCGGCGCGCCGCCGACCAGGGTGGCCGCGACGCGCCACGACACCTTGAGTTCGATGGCATTCACCGGGAAATCGGTGCCCGGCGCGATGTCGAGGAGCGACTTGAGATCGAACAGGCTTTCGTCGACCACGAAATCCCAGAACGGCTCGTTCAGCAGCCCCGAGTAGTAGACGACGTTGCCGGCCTGGTCGACCAGGACGCGATTGCCCGGACCGGCCTGGAACACGTCATCGGCATCCACGCTGTTCGACGACTTGCCAACGCGCGCCAGCACCTTCGCGCCCGTGGAGGGCGAGCGCCCCGGGTACGGTACCGTTCCGGGGCCGCCGGGTTTCAGCACCGCACCCGGATCGGCGAAGGTCTCGAAGTTCAGTGGCGCACCCGCTTCCGCCGACGACGGCTGAAGAAGCCACAGAAAGGCCTGGTACGACCACTGGTGGAAGTCGCAGTTGCTGCTGTTGGGAAAGTCCTCGCCGTCGGGAAACGGCGTGACCGGAAACCATTCCGGTTTGGCCGGACACGGCGAGACGGGCGCCGCCGCCGGCTCGGGTACGGTCTGCACGGCCGCTTCCACCTGCGGTTCCGCAGGTCGCGGCAGCGGAGCCGTCTCAGGCTTGCGACGATCCGTACAGGCTGCAAGCAGCAACAGCGGAACGAGTACGGGCAGCACGCCCGCGATGGCGCGTCGGTGTTCTGGCATGACTTGAGGCTCCCTGGCTGGTGGCGCACGAGATTCCGGACCGCATCGAGGCGGCCTCGGACCGATGACAAGGGCGAACGCCTGCGCAAGCGCGTGCACGGGCGGCACGCCACGCGGCGAGTGGGGAAGAAAGAACAAGGGAAGCGCGACAGGCTTCGCGGCGCGCGCTGCAACGCGCACCCGGACAACAAGGCAACGGGGCCGCAACGCCATCGGCGATGGCGCACGGGCATACGCCGGCCCGAACGGCGGCGCTGCACATTCTCCATGTCGACATCCTGACCCTCTCCCCATCCATCGACGCGCCCCTGCGCGTCCCGTCCGTCCGTTCTACGGAATCCCGATCCACGTGCCGCCGGCATCCCCCGTCAAGCGACGCAAGGCCCCCGGCCCACCGCTACGGCTCCCGCTCCCCGGGCGTCGGTCGCAAGCATTGCCGCCACGATCCCGACACCCACATCCGCGACCGAGACTACGCCCACGTATCGGCGGATTCAAGTTCGACCGTTCCTCATTGTCAATGATCGAGCTACTGAACATTGAACAGGTTCGCGCACCGCCGAACCACCGGTCGCAGCGTACGGTCCGCTGCGCAGCCCGGCGTTGAGCCTTGGAGATGAAGTCCGTGCAGGACGCGAAGCGGTCAACGAACGAACGACTCCCCTCTCCCTCCGGGAGAGGGGTTGGGGGTGAGGGTTCGGACGGAGCGAAGCCTCGATGCCGAAAGAATCCGTGTGTACGTCCAGCGCTTTTCTTGCTGAATTCAGGGACGACCTGGCATGGCAGTTCGTTCCCTCATCGCACTCTCGAACCCTTGGCAGCCCGTCATGCCGCCCCGGCCCCCGGTGGTAGCATCAAGTCCCCCGGTCCGGCGATGTCGATGAGCAGCGACCCCAACCCATACCGCAAGGCCGCAGGCGGCCTGGATGCGCTGAAGAGTTCCTACCGTGCGCTGCGCGAGCAGGGCATCGTCGGCAAGGGCGCTCGCACCCTGATGCGCGCCAACCAGCCGGAAGGCTTTGACTGCCCAGGCTGCGCCTGGCCGGATCGCAATCCGCATTCCACCTTCGAGTTCTGCGAGAACGGCGTGAAGGCGGTGGCAGCCGAGGCGACTTCACGGCGGGTCACGCCGGCGTTCTTCGCCGCGCACACCGTGTCGGAGCTGGCCGGCTGGGACGATTTCGATCTGGAGGATCAGGGCCGGCTGACCGTGCCGCTGGCCTACGATGCGGATTCGGATCGCTACCAGCCGCTGTCCTGGGACGAGGCGTTCGCGCGTATCGCCGGTGCGCTGCACGCGCTCGATCATCCCGACCAGGCGCTGTTCTACACCTCCGGGCGCACCTCCAACGAGGCGGCCTTCCTGTACCAGCTTTTCGTGCGCGAGTTTGGCACCAACAACCTGCCGGACTGCTCGAACATGTGCCACGAGCCGACCAGCACGGCGATGCCGGAGCAGATCGGCGTGGGCAAGGGCACGGTGACGCTGGATGATTTCGAGCACGCGCAGGCGATCTTCATCTTCGGCCAGAACCCGGGCAGCAACCATCCGCGCATGCTGGGCGAACTGCGCAACGCGGCCAAGCGCGGCTGCCGCATCGTGGCGTTCAATCCGCTGCGCGAGCGCGGACTGGAACGCTTCGCCAGCCCCAAGCACGCCATGGAGCTTCTCAGCGGACGCGGCGTGCCCCTGGCCAGTCACTACTACACACCGCGGGTGGGCGGCGATCTGGCCGCGGTCACCGGCCTGCTGAAGGCGGTGCTGGAGGCGGGCGCCGAGGACCGCGATTTCATCGCGGCGCACAGCGAGGGTTTCGACGCGCTGCGCGATGCCGTTCGCGCCGTGTCGTGGACGGACATCGAAGCGGAATCGGGGCTGACCCAGGACGAGCTGCACGAGGCGGCGCAGGTCTACATCGACAGCCCGGCCACGATCTTCTGCTGGGGCATGGGCATCACCCAGCACCGGCGTTCGGTGGCCACCATCCAGATGCTGGTTAACCTGCTGCTGGTGCGCGGCAACATCGGCCGCCCTGGCGCCGGCGCCTGTCCGGTGCGCGGGCATTCCAATGTGCAGGGCGACCGCACCATGGGCATCTGGGAGAAGCCGCCGGCCGTCTTTCTCGATCGCCTCGGTACCGCCTTCGGCTTCGAGCCGCCGCGGCGGGACGGCTTCGATACGGTGGGCGCCATCGAGGCCATGCTGGACGGTCGCGCGCGGGTGTTCTTCGCCATGGGCGGCAATTTCGCCGCGGCCACGCCGGACACGCGCCGCACGCACCAGGCCCTGCGCCGCTGCGAACTCACCGTGCACGTCGCCACCAAGCTCAATCGCTCGCACCTGGTGCACGGGCGGCAGGCGCTGATCCTGCCCTGTCTCGGCCGCACCGAGATCGACGTGCAGGCGGGTGGGCGCCAGGCGGTGACGGTGGAGGACTCCATGAGCATGGTGCACCTGTCGTCCGGCATGAACGCGCCGGCCTCGCCGCTGCTGCTGTCGGAACCGATGATCGTGGCGCGCCTGGCCGCCGCCACCCTGCCCACCAGCCGCACGCCTTGGCTTTGGCTGGTGGAGCACTACGACCGTATCCGCGAACGCATCGCCGAGGTGGTGGACGGCTTCGAGGATTTCAACGTGCGCGTGCGCACGCCCGGCGGCTTCCACCTGTACAACCCGGCACGCGAACGGGTGTGGCGCACGCCGAATCAGCGTGCGCGTTTCATCGCCCATCCGCTGCGCGACGGCAACGACCCCGTGGCCGGTCTGCTGACGCTGACCACGGTGCGCAGCCACGATCAGTACAACACCACCGTGTACGGCCTGCGCGACCGCTACCGCGGCGTATCCGGCGAGCGCCGCGTGCTGTTCATCGCGCGCAGCGACCTCGATCGCCTTGGGCTCAAGGCCGGGCAGCGCGTGGACATCGTCTCGGTGTGGCACGACGGCGAGCGGCGCGCGGACGACTTCGTGCTGGTCGAGTACGCGATTCCGGCTGGCTGCGTGGCCGCCTACTACCCCGAGACCAATGCGCTGGTGCCGCTGTCGAGCCATGCCGAACGCGCGCGTACGCCGGCCTCGAAGTCGGTTCCGGTGCGGCTGGAACCGCGACCGACATGAGCACCGACGCCCTGCACGATGTCGGCGCGATCCGCATCGACCGCGCCGGCCGAGAGGTGCGCCGCGACTGTGTCGCCGAGGAGACGCCGGTGGCCATGGTCTACAACGGCCGCTCGCTGGCGGTGATGATGGCAACGCCGGCCGATCTCAAGGATTTCGCGCTCGGCTTTTCGCTGTCCGAGGGCGTGGTCGCCTCGCCCGGCGAATGGGATCTGCACGACATCCACCACGGCGGCGATGGCATCGAGATCCGCATGCGCATTCCCGATGTGCGCTTCCAGGCCCTCGATGCGCGCCAGCGGAATCTCCCTGGCCGCGCCGGCTGCGGCCTGTGCGGCGCCGACGCGCTGGCCACCGCCATCCGCCCGGTACGCCGTGTGCCGCCCGCCACACCGGTGACCGTCGCCGCGTTGCGCGAGGCCTTCGCGGCCCTGCGCAAAGGCCAGGTGCTGAACGACCGGTGCCATGGCCTGCACGCAGCCGGCTTCGCCCATGCCGAGGGCATGATCGTGCGCGAGGACGTCGGCCGCCACAACGCGCTGGACAAGGTGATCGGCGCGCGTGCGCGCGCGGGCGTCGATGCGGGCTTTCTGCTGATCACCTCGCGTGCGTCCTACGAAGTGGTGCACAAGGCGGCCGAAGCCGGCATCACCGTGCTCGCCGCCATCTCCGCCCCCACCGCGCTCGCCATCCGCCTCGCCGAACAGGCCGGCCTGACCCTGATCGCCTTCGCGCGCGAGGAGGGTCTCAGCGTGTATGCGCATGCGGCCGGCCTGGAGGTTGGATCAGAGTAGCCAGCGTGCGGGTTGGCCGGCCGCGAGGTAGGCAGCACCCCCTGTAGAAGGAACGCACCGTGTGCGCAATCATCACCTCGCATGGATGGCGCGCGCCGGTCGCCCACAAGGTGGGTTCGGCCGCTTCGCGTCTGCGCCGGGCTTCCCCCGGACCTACGAAAGGCATGCCCCTGTAGGAGCGCACCTTGTGCGCGACCGTCCCCTCGCTTCGACGGCACGCCCCTGTCGCCCACCAGTGGGCTCCTACAGAAGATGTGCCTCCTGTAGGAGCGCACCCTGTGCGCGACCGTCCCGATTCACGGCGCCAGCGGCGACGCGCCGTCCTGCATGGCGGGGCCGGAGGACCCGCCGCCCTTCAGCGGGCGCGCCGAAACTCGGCGACGACGGCAGGCTCCATCAGCTTCCTGGCCAGCCAGGCGTAGCCCACGGCGAGAATCAGCGCCAGCACGGCGGAAGCGAACTTCAGCACGCCGTCATAATTGGTCTGCCAGGGCAGTTCCGACAGGTAGGGCGCGATGGCGCCGACGACGTGCACGATGGCACCGAAGGCGAACATGACGATCCAGAACATGCGCGACCATGCCTGCCGCCGCAGCAAGGCGATCGAGGCGACCAGGGTGAGCACGCACACGCCCAGCATCGCCAGCACGAACGCATGCATCGCGCGCAGCAGGGTGGCGCCGTCGACGGGAAGGGCCGGCGGGGGATCCAGGTCGTCGAGCACGTACTGCAGCACCTCGGCATCGAACATGGTGAACAGCACGGCTGCCTGGAGCGACAGGATCAGCGTCGCCAGCGCACTGAACGCGATCAGCGTCCAGGCCAGGCCGGTTACGAACCTCGAGAGCGCTTCATCCATTCAGTTCCTCCGTCGGAGGCCGGTGCGGAATGGCCGCCAAGGTACAACACGGGCGCGCGAAACGGGATAGCAGTGCAGGACTCGTCCGGTGCCTGCATGCGCTGCGGCTTCTGCCATACTGGCGACGTGAAAGCGCCAGACCCGCCCAAGTTCCCGGGGCACGGCGCGTCGCGCTTCGAGCGACGCGGGCAGATACTGCTGTTGTTCTCGGAGGGGCCGTTCAACGCCGAGCACATCCAGTCGCTGGTGCCGCAGTTCCAGTCGCTCGGCGCGGCACTGGCGCAGGACGGGCCCTGGGCCTCGGTCAACGTGGTCACGCGCAGCATCATTTCCACGCCGGACGCCATCGACATGCTTCGCAAGAGCGCGCTGTGGACGCGCGACGCGTACCATCGCGTCGCCGCCGGCTATGTCGCCGGGCCGGACGTCGAGGGCCGCGCGATCATGCTGCCGATCCTGTACCGGTGCTATGCCGAGGTGATACCGGTGGAAGTCTTCCATGCCCTGGACGACGGCATGGCATGGGCGAAGGCGCAGGTCGAGGCGGCGATGCGCGGGCGTTGATGTCTGATTTCTGGCGGGTGGCAGGCGCGACAAGCGGGTTGTCTGCAAAGGACGCAAGGAAAAGATCAGATGCCGAGCATCTCTTTGCGTCCTTTGCGGACTCCAATCGTGGCTGTCGTCGCTCCTACAGGAGCATCGCCATGGTGGGAGCGCCCTGAGCGCGGGCACGGTTTGGCTGCGAAACGCGAGACGACGGGTCGCGCCCAAGGTGCGCTCCTACAGGGCGCGCTTCTGTAGGAACGCACCTTGTGCGCGACCACGGCGGGGCCAGAAAGCGAGCGGACGCCCCGATCCTTAACGCCCCTGCGCAGCCACCATGGCCAAGGCTGCGGCGAGCGCGGCGCGCAGGCTGGAATCGCGCGCCCCTCCGCTGCCGGCCTGGTCCAGCGCCACGCCGTGGTCGACCGAGGTGCGCACGAAAGGCAGGCCCAGGGTGATGTTTACCGCTTCACCGAAGCCGGCGTGCTTCAACACCGGCAGGCCCTGGTCGTGATACATGGCCAGCACCGCATCGAAATGCCTGAGGCGGTCGGGCACGAAGGCGGTGTCGGCGGCCAGCGGTCCGTCCAGTTGCATGCCCTCGCCGCGCAGGCGCGCGAGCACCGGTTCAATCACATCGATCTCCTCACGCCCGATATGGCCGCCCTCGCCGGCATGGGGATTGAGGCCCAGCACGGCGATGCGTGGGGCAGCGATGTCGAAGCGCTGCACCAGGTCCCGATGCAGAATGCGCAGGGTGGACTCAAGCGACGCAGGCGTGATGGCTGCGGGCACATGCGCCAACGGGAGGTGTGTGGTGGCAAGCGCCACGCGCAGGTCACCCGCAACCAGCATCATCACCACCTGCGCCACGCCGGCGCGCTCGGCCAGGAACTCGGTGTGCCCGCTGAAGACGATGCCGGCCTCGTTGATGATGCCCTTGTGCACCGGTCCGGTGACCATGCCGGAAAAGCACCCTCTCAGGCAGCCGTCGGCGGCGATGCGCAGGCAGTCGAGCACGTAGGGGGCATTGGCGGAATCGAGCCGCCCCGGCTCGGCCGCGCGCGCCAACGGTACCGGCAGACAGGACAGTTGGCCCGGCGCGACCGGAACGGCGGCGGCATCGATGGCCTGGCACGGCAGGCCCAGTGCGGATGCCCGCACGGCAAGGAGGTCGGGATCGGCGACGGCGACCAGGGCGGCGCCCACCAGTGGCGCCTGCGCCAGCATCACCGCAAGATCCGGTCCGATGCCCGCCGGCTCGCCCGGCGTCAGCGCCAGGCGCGCATCGCTCACGGCATCAGCCTGCGCCGGCCAGACGGGTCTCGATGAAAGCCTCGTCGCGCAACTGCCTGAGGAACAGTTCGAACTCTTCCTCGGCCTTGCGATTGCGGATGGTCTCGCGCGCCTTCATGCGCATGTAGTCCTCGGTGCGGTCCATGTCGCGTACGCCCTCGCGCACCATGATGTGCCAGCCGACGTCGGTACGGAACGGCTCGCTCACCTCGCCATCGCGCAGGGCGGTGACGGTCTCGGCGATGCGCGGACCGAAGGACTGGGCCTGGAACCAGCCGAGATCGCCGCCCAGGTTGCGGCTGGAATCGTCTTCGGAATGTTCACGCGCCACGGTGTGGAAATCCTCGCCGGCGACGATACGGGCACGCAGGTCGCGGATGCGGTTCAGCGCCTGGGTGGAGGTCTGCAGTTCGGACTCGCGAATCAGGATGTGGCTGGCCTTGTACTCGCGCACCACCTGGCGACCTTCCGCACGGGTATCCACCACCTTGAGGATATGAAAGCCGGACGGGCCGCGCATGGGCTGCGAAACCTCGCCCGTCTGCATGCCCTGCACCAGGTCGGCGAACACCCTGGGCACTTCGTCGAAGTGACGCCAGCCGAGATCGCCGCCGTCCAGCGCGTTCTGACCATCGGAGTAACGGATGGCGGCGGCAGCGAAATCCATGCCGTCATCGATCAGCTTGCGCACGCCCTCGGCCTTCTCGCGGCCGATTCGGATGGTCTCGGCATCGGCACCGTCCGGGACGCCGATGAGGATATGCGCCAGGCGCACTTCGCCGCGTTTCAGGCTGTCGCTGGCGAGCAGGATGTCGACTTCGGTATCGGACACCTGCACCCGGCTTTGCACCACGCGTGCGCGCAGGCGCTGCACCATGATTTCCTCGCGCAGGGTGCTGCGGAACTCGTCCCAGGCGAAGCCGTCGGCTTCCAGCGAGGCGCGCAGCTGGGGCAGGCTGAGCGAATGCTGCTGCGCCACCATGGTCACGGCCTGGTCGACTTCGCTGTCGCTGACGCGAATGCCCGACCCCTGGGCGCGCTCCACCTGCAGGCGCAGCAGGACCAGGCGCTCCAGCACCTGGCGCTCCAGCACCTGGCGCGGCGGGAGCTGCTCCGGGCTGCCTGCGTACTGGGCCAGGATGTTGGTCACGGCACGGTCGAGTTCGCTTTGCAGGATCACGTCCTCGTCGACCACGGCGACGATGCGTTCGAGCGGCTCGTTGACCAGCGCCTGCGCACCTGTGGGACCTGAGGATGCGGCGAACGCGGCCGCGACGAAAGCGCAGAAGTATCTCAGCATGGGGGTGGTCTCGAATCGTTGGGCATTTGCGCCCCTTCGACACAGCGGGGCGCGCAGGGTTCAGTCGTCGAACGCACTGCCGTAGCCAAGGATAGCACGCTCCAGCAGGGGCCCGGCCTTGCGGCCCAGGTTGCCCAGGCCCTTCAGCTCCAGCTCCAGCCAGATGCCGTTGTTGAAGTCGCCCTGCACGTTGCGGATGTAGCGGCGCACCAGGCCACGCCACACCGTGCAGCAGGTTTCGTACTCGAACCCGGCCAGCGCCTCCAGGGTCTGCCGGTCGCGCATGGAATAGTTCCAGCGACTGAGCAGGCGCAGGTTGCGGCGCACCGGCCACAGCACGGACAGGTCGTACTGCTCCAGGAAGTCGCGGCGGTTGCGGTAGGAAAGGCCGAACACCACCTGTTCGCCGATGTCGGCATCGTGGTCGAAGCGATACTGCAGCCGCGCCGAGGTGAACTCGCTGCGCTCGGCCGCCGGGTCCCATTGCTGGCCCAGCGTCACGCGCCAGTTCTTGTCGAAGCGCAAGTCCACCTCGCCCACGATGAAGGAGCCGGACACGTCGCGCGCCGGGCGTCCCGGCAACTGCACCCGCTGGGGCTGAAAGTAGCGGATCTGGCCGAACGTTGCCGTGATTCGCTCCAGGCCGCGGTCGTCAATGAAACGGCTGGACACTGCCGCGCTCAACTGGTTGGCGTCCATCTGCCGGTCGGCACCGACGAAACGGTTGGTCCGGAACAACTGCGAGAAGCCGAAGGCCGGTTCCAGCGTGTCGAACAGCGGAATCGCATCCTGGTCGCGGAACGGCACGTACAGGTAGAACAGGCGCGGCTCCAGGGTCTGCACGAAATTGCGCCCGAACAGGCTGGTGTCACGGTCGAAGAAGAGGCCGGCGTCGAAGGCGGCAATCGGCGTGGTGCGCGAGGGGCTGCTGACCTGGTCGCGATCCAGGTGGTAGCCGGTATAGCGCAGGCCGAGTTCCTGGCGCAGGAAACCGTAGCCGCGCTCGGCTTTCCACACCAGGTGGGGATAGAGATCGAGCCGCTGGCCGTTGTCGGCACCGTCCTTGCGGAAGGCCACCAGCTCGCTGGCAACGGCGAAATCGAATCCCGCGCCGAGTGGCTGGCTGCCGTTCAGGGTGAGCCGCGGCTGGCGCCGGTAGGGTTCGCCGCCCACCGGAAACAGCGGATCGGTGACCTGCCAGCTGTCGGCGCCGATCGTGAATCGGTAGTGCGTCCACTGCTTTCCCAGCACGGCGCGGCTGAACAGCAGACGCGTCGCCGTGCGCGTCAGCGAATCACCGAAATCCTCGAAGTAATGTGGGTCGGACACCCGGCTCAGGTGGGTGAAAAAGGTCCAGCCGTCGGCGTAACGACCATCGTGACGGTAGCGCCAGAACCAGCGCTTGGCGCCGAAGTCGTTGTCGTCGGGAAGGAAATTCGCCTCCAGGTCGCCGCGCTGACCGGGGAACAGGTAGCGTCCCTGCGCACCCGCCATCACGCCACGGCCACCGATCAGGCGCACGCTCAGGGTGGCGTCGTAATTCGGCGCCAGGTTCAGGTAGTAGGGAATGGCAAGATCGACACCGGTGTTGCTGGATGAGCCGATCACCGGCATCAGAAAGCCGGTCTGACGCCGTTCGTCGAGCGGAAAGCGCCAATATGGCATGTACAGAATGGGCACGTCGGCGACCCGCAGACTCATGTTGCGACCGGTGCCCCAACCGGCCTCGTGGTCCAGTTCGATGGCCTGTGCGCGAAACTCCCAGCGACGCTCTTCGGGGTCGCACGTGCTGTAGGTGACCCGGCTCAGCACGCTGTTGTCGCCGTCGATCAGCTCGACACTGGCCGCCTCGCCGCTGCCGCGCGCCTGGATGAACTGGTAGCGCACTTCCTCCATGCGTCCGCTGTCGCTGTCCAGGTCGCCGCTCGCGCGCGTGGCTTCCACCAGCATGTTGCGGTCCTGATAGCTGAGCGGCAGATCGGCGGTGTAAGTCTGCTCGATCTGCGAGAAGCGAAGCCGTTCGGTCTTCAGGATCTGGTCGAGCCGACGCACCACCACGTCGCCTTCCAACAGGTAATGATCGCGTTCACTGATGTCGATGGCGCGTGCGCTGAGATACGTACTGTGCGCCTCGCGGTCGCCCTCCAGCGGCAGACCCGGCGTATACGAGGGCAGCATGGCATCGACCCGGCACAGCGCCCAGACGCGCGGATCGCAGGGCTTGCCGGCGCGACAGCGCGGCGCGGACTCCGCCGGTGCGGGTACCGCCAGCCACAGCACGGCCAGCAGACAGGTGGCGGCACGAAGTCTCAAGGCCTGGCACGCTGTGTGTTTCGATGCATCATCGGGCGCCGCTTCGGAGAGTGCGCGCTAAACTAACGGAAAAGCGCCACCTCCAGCAATCGGCGGCGCCTGTAACTCCAGGGAACCTCGTTCTTGGGAACTTCGATGCCCGAACCCCTTTGCTGCCCCCGCAGCGGCCAGAATCCGCTCCATGTCGCCTGCCGTGACCACGACTGCGGCGTGCCCGGCTTCGATTGCCGTCGCCACGATCCGGCGACGGTGCTCGCCCCATGAGCGGCGAACGACATGCGCCGAAGAAGCGATTCGGCCAGCACTTTCTGCACGATCCAGGCACCTTGCGCCGCATCGTGCAGGCGCTGGCGCCACGGCATGGACAGCGTATCGTCGAAATCGGTCCTGGACAGGGTGCGCTCACCCTGCCCCTGCTCGATGCCTGCGGCGAGCTGACCGCGATCGAACTGGATCGCGACCTGATCGAGCCGCTGGAGGCGCGCGCCGCAAGTCACGGCATCCTGCATGTCATTCAGGCGGACGTGCTCGAGGTTGACCTGACCGCGCTGGCTGCGGGCGGACTCCTGCGCCTGGTCGGCAACCTGCCCTACAACGTTTCCTCGCCCATCCTGTTCCATTGCATGGCCCATCTCGACGCCATCTCGGACATGCACTTCATGCTGCAGAAGGAAGTGGTCGAGCGCATGGCGGCGACGCCCGGCGGCAAGGTGTACGGGCGGCTTTCGGTGATGTTGCAGGCGCGGTGCCGGGTCGATCCGCTGTTCGAGGTGGCGCCCGCTTGCTTCCGTCCGCCGCCCAAGGTCGAGTCCGCCGTGGTGCGCTTGCGGCCGCGTCCGGCGGGCGAAGTGGACATCGTCGACGCGGAACTGTTCGGGCGACTGGTCAAGGCCGGTTTCGCACAGCGCCGAAAGACCCTGTCCAACGCGCTTTCCGCCCTTGCCGATGCCGCCACCATCGAGGCCGCCGGCATCGACCCGCGCGCCCGCGCGGAGACGGTGGCGGTGGAAGGCTGGTGCCGGCTGACACACGAAGTCGCATCGCCCGCGACCTGAAGCCGCGGCGCTTCGAACCGTCGTCACCCAGGCCGGCAAGCGCCTATAATCGATTCGCCGACCGACGCGTGAATGACCCCAGGCAGACCGGAAGCGAAGACGTCGGCGCAGCGGTAGACTGTCGAGAAATGCCACGTTGCCCATGACAGCCAAGCCCTACGACATCCAGATCGAGGTCGACACGCGCTTTCTCGACGACCAGTCCGCGCCGCGCGAGAACCGGTTCGTGTTCGCCTACACCATCACCATCCGCAACCAGGGCAGCGTCGCCGCGCAGCTGATCAACCGCCACTGGATCATCACCGACGGCAATGGAAAGGTTCAGGAGGTGCGCGGCGAGGGTGTGATCGGCGAACAGCCATGGATGCGACCCGGTGACGAGTTCCAGTACACCTCGGGCGCGGTACTGGAAACCGCCGTCGGCACCATGCGCGGCGACTACGAGATGGTGGCCGACGACGGCACGCGTTTCCTGGCTCCGGTCCCCGAATTCACGCTCACCGTACCGAGAACGCTTCACTGATGGCGGTCTGGGCCATCGGCGATATCCAGGGTTGCGACGACGAACTGGCCGCGCTTCTGGATGCGATCCGCTTCGATCCTGCCGCCGACCGCCTGTGGTTCTGCGGCGACCTGGTCAACCGCGGCGGCCAGTCTCTGGAGGTTCTGCGCCGGGTGCGTGCCCTGGGCGATGCCGCCGTGGTGGTGCTCGGCAACCACGACTTGAGCCTGCTGGCGATTGCGCTGCGCAAGAACGGCGACAGGCGCAGATCGCCCGACGACCTGGTGCGCGTGCTCGATGCCGAGGACAGTCCCGAGCTGCTGGCCTGGCTGCGCGGACGCAAGCTGGTGCATGTCGACCGCGACCTGGGATGGATGATGGTGCATGCCGGACTCGATCCGCGCTGGAGCGGCGCCCGTGCCGAAGCGCTGGGGCGCGAAGTCGAGACGCGCCTTCAGGGCAAGGGCCACAAGGGGCTGCTGTCCCAGATGTTCGGCAACAAGCCGCCTGCATGGGCGGATGCGCTGAAGGGCATTCCACGCCTGCGTGCCATCATCAATATCTGCACCCGCCTGCGTTACTGCGACACCAAGGGTCGCATCGCCTTCGGCGAAAAGGGCGCTCCCGGTACGCAGCAGCCCGGACTGTATCCCTGGTACGAAGTGCCCGGCCAGGTCAAGCGCAAGCTGCGCATCGTCTGCGGCCACTGGTCGACGCTGGGACTGTTCCAGGGTCTCGGCGTGTACTGCATCGACACCGGTTGCGTCTGGGGCGGCCGCCTGACCGCGCTCAGACTGGACGATCCCTCGAACACGCCGCAGATCGTTTCGGTCGCGGCCGGCCCGCACCGGTGCAAGCCTTCGGCTTGAGGCGGGGAAGCGGGCAGGCCCGCAAGCCGCGCTCTGTAGGAGCGCACCCTTTGCGCTACCATCCCGTCGCTTCTCAATCAGACCGCATCGCGGCTCTCGCCGCTCCTGCCAAGAGCGCTTTTGCCCCCCGCGATCATGCGGTGCTGTGGAGCGCGGCGCCGGTCGCGCACGAGGTGCGCTCCTACCGGGCGTGATTGCCGCCTTGGCGACGTCGGTAGTCGACGAAGCGCATGGCCCAGGGGTGACGGGCGTCGGCGGGGTGATGCACCTCGTGGATGATCTCGAAGTCATCGGCATCGAAGGCCGGAAAATATGCGTCGGCGCCTTCCACTGCGGTATCGACCCAGGTCAGGAACAGCCACTCGGCCAGGGGAAGCGCCAGCCGATACACCTGCTCGCCGCCGATCACCCACAGGCGTTCCTCGCCGCAGATCGCCATGGCTTCCCCTAGACTGCGCACCGGTTGCATGCCCTCGACCGGCGACGCGCCGCCGTGGCTCAGCACCAGGTTGCTCCGCCCCGGCAGCGCCCGTCCGATGGCCTCGGCGGTACGCCTCCCCATCAGCACAGTCCCGCCCAGGGTCAGCGCCTTGAATCGCTTGAGATCGGCCGGCAAATGCCAGGGCAGCGCATTGCCGCGGCCGATGGCGCGGTGACGGTCGAGCGCGGCGATAAGGGCGAGTTCGGGCATTCAGGGAGCAGGGAGCAGGGAGCAGGGAGCAGGGAGCAGGGAGCAGGGAATGATAAGGGCTTGGCTGCGTGCCTAGCGCAGAAGCCTCACACACAAAAAACCTGATACCCCCTAGCGATCAGCAGGAAGCAACCCTCCTTGGCTCCTT